>DAOVBM010000011.1 GCA_030670545.1 Candidatus Woesearchaeota archaeon | reverse complement strand
ATATAAAAAAGAAAAAAATCCACTTTTTGAAAATTTATATTTCATATGTGATTTTTGTTTAGCATTATATCCAGCTTCTTTAAAACATTGTAATAATATTTGCAAATCATTTTGAGAACTATTATGAATTGTTGTAATTATCATTAATTTATATAAATTTATAAACTTGTATTTATAATTAGTGATTTATACTTTTGCTAATTTCCTTAAAGTGTTTATGATATTCTATACAAATACCTAAGGTATTGTATTATTTATAGTCTGATTAACTATAGAAAGTATTTCTAAATGTGATTGATAGGAATAATATGCTGAAACAATTGCAATTAGCAAAGCAACAATAGCAATGTATATTGTCAAGTCCTTTCTCCAATTCTCTCTTAATTTAAGATAGTGTTCATTACCTTTTTTTGTAATAACATGTTCTTCATGATATAGATTTTTAGCCTTAGAATTAAAGTCAATATAACCCAATTTAATTAATCTTTTTTCAACTTTATCTTCTATTTTACATTCCTTATCTTGTTTTTGCTTCAAGACATCAATTCTAGTATTGTCTGAGAAATATTTCAATACTTTATAATCAGTTTTATGTATCTTTTCCATTTAATATTGATAATTATTGTTTTAATTTAAATCTTTCCTTTTAATCTGGGTCTTGGAGATCTAGTTTCCACTATATGGGAAGATAAATATTTCCAAAATCTTTTTTCATATATAAAGATAAAAAAACGCAAGACCCAAGTTTTTAATACTAAACATGGCATCCCTAAACAAAATACTTCCCCACACTCTTCACTGTATTTACTACTCCAACTCCTTTCTGGCTCACACTAAATGCTGCTTTTATCGCTGAGAAGAACATCAAATAAAGCATAAGCAGATTGGCTATCATAAATGCAGATGTCATTACCAAAATCTTAAAGTTTTCAAAAAGAGCTATCTCTATCAGTTTTGAGCAGGAAAGAAAGATTAGAGCATCAAAAAATGTAAGGAATATGCAGGTTCCAAGAAAATTCATTATCAGCTTTCCATAATCCTGCAATGGAGGAATAAAATAAAGGAATACTGCTATCGGAGCAAATACCACTCCTATAGCCACTATTATATATCTGATTATAAGCAATATGACTGCAATAAGCAAAACAATAACATAGCAGACTGCAAAGAAGAACTGAAGCCCTATATTGACTATATTGTCAGCTGTCAGCATAAAGAAATGCCTGTCTATAAGATTGATTACTCCGCTTGTAAGAAGGCTGCTGACATCAATTATAGCAGAGTATATAAAATAAGATGTCTGGACTAATACAATCATCATAAAGATGTTCTTGAGCCATTCTTTGGCATTTGCCCTTTTGGCTGCATCATAGCCAGAGACCATGAAATTAAAGCCTGAGTAGAGTATAAGTATCCCATAGAACAATGAGATTATATACAGCATTATAGCCCATAATGAAATGAACAAGGACAGATTTACAGGCTCTGTGAGCAGGGATTTTACAAGGTCAAGCAGCGGTTGGATTGGAGCATTAAGTATTGAGATTATGAATTCATAAAACTTCTGCGGAAGACAGCTTGCCAAGTTAAGCAGCCCGCATTCTTCCTCTTCTGCAAAAACTATTGGCAAAGCAAGCAGAGCTGTAAATGCGAGAATTGTTTTTTTCATATAAAGAATATTGTTCTGTTATGATAAAGGATGAACTCGGAGAATGTATTGCAGTACTGAGATATAATCAAAGAATAGATTAAAAATAATATTTAGTTTTAAATGCTATTTGCTTTTTTAATCTTAACTAAAGAAATATACCAGAAAACCAAAAATAATAAATATATGATTTCATTTAGTTCTAATATGATTCCTGAAGAAATAAAAAACATATCTGAATTACATAACACTATTGATGAATTTTTTAGTTCCTTAATTGCAAAGTCCAAGAAAGATTATGTCTATGATATATTTTTTCTAGTTAGATGCAAAATTAACAAGGGATATAAAACTAATACTAATATCACAATAGAATCTTTAGGTCAAGGCAATATCTATTCTTTATATGAATTAAGAAAAAAATTATTAGGATATTTAAAAAATAAAAAAAATATTATAGTGACAATTCAAGATAAAGATATTGAAGAAGAAGATTTTACAGTGATTGAGTTCTCGAATTTGCAAAAAGATCAACTTAAATCAGCATCTATAAATATTTTAGATTTAAGAAGCATTATGAGTTTCTTATTAGAAACCACAATTAGTTTTCATAATATACTTATCTTAAATAAGAAAAATAGAACTATTGATACTTTTTCTTTTACACATAAGATAATGCAAGAAGAAAAATATTTAAATTATTTAGAACATTTGAACAAATTCTCAGAATTGCAAAAACCCCTTGAAGATTTTAATCTTCGTTTTTTTATTGAATATTTCTTATCCACTCAGGAAATAAAAAATCAATATGTCAGATTTTTAACATATTTCTCACTCACTGAAAGCTTGGCAAGGCTACAATTCTCAGGAAAGAATCCTAAAATTAATTCCAAAAAAATCAAAACAAAAGACTTAGTGGAAGCATTATATTCTGACTGTGGCATTAAATACATATTAAAAAATGGTAGTAACATTTTTGATGTATATTATGATTTTAGAAACTTGATAACACATAATCCTGGGTTATTGTTATTTAAAGCACAAATTAAAACTGAAAAGCCTAACCTCTATAAATTTATTCAAAATAATCCTGACGATTATCTGAAAAAATTAACCAGAACATTAAGAATGAATTTAAAAAGGATTTTAAGTTTATTGATCCGAATTGAGTTGAAAATAAATGATTCATTTGAACTTTTTAAATAAACTTATTTTATTCCAAAAATTCCTCCTTAAAACAGCATATAAGCAATAATTCAAAACACCAAACACTGAAAGATTATAGATTATAGCAAACCTATCCTCATCAGCAACATAGATGACTGCTTCTGCCTGAAGGCTGCTGTAATAGGCTGTTATCTTGTTCCTGAGAGGTTTTGCAGTAAAGCTTGCAGTACCTACAGACTCTTTTATTTCATCATCATAAGCAATCCTGGTAGGGACATCAGCAGGATATATCTCCACATTGATTATCTCTCCTGGCTTGTACCTGAGCTTGTCAGTTTTGATATAAAAATCAAGATCTGCATATTCAATGTCACATCCTTTCTCTAATATGTTGAAAAAGTCAAATGCCATTATACTGCAATTATCTGTGTTTTTCACAATAAGGTCATTCTCATCCTTAAGCATATTGCTCATGCTTTCCTGGTTATAATCTTCAGCCCTGAGAGTGTAGGTATAATACGGCTCTTGTGAATATGCTATGTCATAAGCATATTGATTAAATTCATAGCTTGAATCCTGAAAACCAATCCTTGCAGAGTTGCTGAAATTGAATCTCAGTTTGCTTGTTGACATATAAGAGTCTATAATTTCAGCATCAGCAAACAGATTATTATCATAATATATTATATCCAGTGTATCAACAATGCTTATCTCTTCCTTTTGTGTCTCGCTGCTCTTGTAAATGCACTCACTGCAATATCTTGTGCAAGACTTGTAGCTCCTCCTACAGCAGTATCTACGCCATTTGTAATGGTCTATTTTGACATTGACAGAGATATTATACTCGGCTTTGATCTCAGAATCTGCATCAATTGCTGCAGGAATAAGGTTTCCTGAGTCCTGATAGATATTATTGGTATATACTCTGTTCTCTGAGATGTTATTTACAAGAGTATAAGTCCTTTTGCAGTCACCCTGGTCAGTTGAAGGATATCCTCTGCTATAGTAATTATCAGGTATTTCAATCCTGTAGTTAAATCCTGATAACACATCAATGCTTTCTGGAACATACAGGCTGCTGTTGTACAAAACTGAAGGCATAACTGCAAAAAGGCTAAGCCATGCATCTTTTACAAAGAGTCTGCTGGATTTTGTGACATTAAAAGGAGCCTCAGATATCGCTATATTTGTATTTCTCTGATAAACATAATTATGGTCAGGAAAGAATTTTCCATTATAATCAAGATTGGATAATATTGCGCTCTTTTCTTTGTCACTCAAATCAGAATCCTGTATCTGATAGCATGTATCCTTGATCTCTTCAGGCAGGTCATTGCAGTCAAAAGCTGTAATAAGCGGAGATTGCACTATTAAAATAAGTGCAAGACTCCAAAAAGCAATGTTTTTAGCCAATTTCAGCCTATTATGAAGTTTACAACCAGCGGAGCAGCCCAGATTACAATAAGACCTATTATCACATACATGGCCATGTTCTTGGCACTCTCCCTTTTCTTAGGGTCACTGCCTGATATCATGTAGCTTACTCCTGAGAACAGCATTATGACCACTGCAATCACAGATGCTGCATACTTTACAAGGTTGTATATCTTCATCACTGGCTCAAGTATTTTGTCAAATGTTGCTTTGTCTGCATCGCTCAGTTGAGTGTTAAAATCCGCTGCTGCTGCGATAGGCAATGCTATCAGCAATGCAAATAATATCAGCCATTTCATTTTTTTACCTCCGAAGCATGAACTTTCTGCTCAAGCCTCTTTTTGAAGTCTTTCTTGTATTTCCATTCAAGGAAAACCTTGCAGCTCTGGCAATAATCCTCTTCAGACTTGTCCAGCTCTTTTCTGCATAACTTGCATTTCATGTTAAACACCAATGGCATAAAGGCTGTAAAGAAAGAATAAGCTGACTCGGAAGGTGTATTTAGAAGAGAATACGATTTGGAGAAATGGAGAGGGAATTTGATTATCAATTATAATGTTTCTGGCGTGGATGTAGTTTAGGATTTGTTTTCAATGCTTAATCTCCACAATATAATATAAGCGTAAAGTTTATATTAACATAAGAAATTCTTAGGAACAAATGATTTTATCAACTATGGTAGGGGTTTGGCAGGGCTATCGTGCTCTAAACATAGCTTTAAGGATTGGCAAAATAATAGTTGCGTTTAAGAACTATACATCTCTCTTTTTTAAAAATCCTGATGTTCAGGTAAAATGTGATAAAATAATATATGCTGAGAGATTGCCCAAAGATATAATCAACATTATTTATAATGAGTTAACTAGTGGAACTTATGAATTTAAAGATAAAGTAGAGAAAAAAGCTCATCAGCTAATTTTTACGCCCACTCCATCTAATATAAATTTCTCCATTAAGTTTGATCCACATGGGATTGATTATGGTATGGGCACAGAACAAAGTCTAATTCTTTCAACAAATACTTATATTATAAATCCATTTCGTGGTATGATGAATGGGCTTAAAAAAATGAAAAAAGATTTTTATGAGTTTTCTGATCTCATATCAAGACAAATTCAGACTAAAGAAAGTGCAAGAGAAATAATCACCTTAGAAATTGAATTAGAAAAATTTAAAGATGATCCTCAGGTTATTAAATTTAAACATGAAAATTGTAGTATCGTTTGTCAAGGAACACAAATTCAAGTTAAAAATCTTCATGGGACAGATTATACTACTATTATTTGTCCAATTCTAATTCGTTGGTTTAATCAAATAAAACATCCTAAGGCTTAGAATAATTGCTGTAAGGTAAAAAATTTTTCAAAATACTATATCTTACTTTAAGTTCATTTGTAAAATCCTTAATGCCGCCTAGATAAACTACAGAACCATTCTGGAATACCCTTATCATGACATTTTCTCCATCAATAGTAGCATTAACCCCTATACCATACCTCTCTGGCTTGTTCAGAAAATTACCATCATTATCAATTTCAGTACCAAACTGGTTTGTAGCCCTAATATGCCCGCTACTATAAACACCATTAAAGCTAACATTACTAAATAAACCTTTCTTCTTCGCTTGTAAAATTTTAGTAGGGTAAAATATCAAAGATTTTATTTTTGTCTCATTCTTAAAAAGCATCATGGATATTATCCTAGAACCTAATGCTCCATGCTCTCTGTTACCAAAGACAACTAATCTATGCTTGGGATAAATTATAAAATTTAACTTATGAGAAATAAAAGTCTTCTTATCTTTAAGAGTGGCATGAAATTCATGTACCCGATAGTCAAAATCATCAATCTTTTTCTTGAATAAAATTTTTCCTGCAAAGAATTTCTGTCTCCCAGATTCTTCGGAAGCATTGTGAGCTATTTTGATCTCTTTGATATTCTCAAGATTGATTGTTCTAAAATCAAATTCCTTAAAAAAATCAAACAAAGTTGAAGGTAATTCTTTATCATCAACCATTTGCATTACATGACAAGATATCATTTTCTACTCTAAAAAGTTGACCTTATTTAAAAATGTTACCATTTTGAGAGAATTAATCTTGTAATTGAATTAATTCCTTGCTTCTTTGCAACTTTTTCCATGATTCTTGTTTGCTCTACTACCATCCCTCAGAACTTCTTTAACAACCTTTATCCATTCAGGAACTTCAATCTCAAGGTTAGGATTTTCCATTCTTGACCACCTCTCTATGGATTTCTATCAACATTGTTTCAAACCTAATATCCCTGTTGAGGGCAAGGTCTCTAAGATAAGCAGAAACTGTCTTATAGCCTTTAATAGAAGCATTATTTTTAATCCTTTCACGTTGGTCTTTGTTTACAAGGAACTTGATGATCTGGTTGCTTGCCATAACATCTATAAGGATAGCTTCTGTAATAACAATAACTCAGAATTTGTATCGCAAAGTATATATATGACCGCCTCTTTAATAATCATAATAATTAAGAAACAGAATAGGCTTTTAATCTGATGTTCTATGCCCATCCTCGGCGTTTTACATTTTATATTGATATGATTAATTCTCCAATATGTCCCTTCATTTCAAACTGATTCTAATCTATTCTTTGCCTGCGAACACCATTGTGTTCGCGAAGGCATCATTAGTTTCATAAATGAAAAGAAAGGATTAGCAATAATTTGAACTTATGTGGGTATGTGGGCTTGGCTTGCAGAGCAAGACAACCCACTTCATTTGTCCAGTTAATTTCTGGCACAAAGAAATCTTCCTTTAGTAGATAATCCAATATATAAAGTTCCTGTAGAAATATCTATATGGATTATATCTGCCATCTCATAAATCAAAGGAGTTCCTAAACCATATCCTATTTGCTTTTCTGGCACATAATTCTTTTCAGTAAAAGCAATTCTATTTTCCCAATGTTGTTTCACTTCAGACCTAGTAAAATATAATCCATTGTCTGCATAGCTTGCGGTTAGAGATGAAGGAGACAAGAATAATTCTAAGGATATTGTGTGTTTCTCTTTATTTCCACCATGAAAATTAGAATTTTTCAATGGTTCAAGTAAAAAATTGTATACTGCATTATTAACAATTATATCTCTCTGATCATAATATGGTTTGACTTGATTCATAAAGATATCACTGACTATTTTTCTTAACTTATCAATTTTATTACTTGATTCAATTTTTAATGAGTTTATTACATAATCTTCTATTGAATCTTCTGAATTTGTTAGAAAGTTATTAACTTCATTAGGAAGCTTTTGTATCATAAGATAATTTAAAAATCTGTTCTTTATAAATTTTGTTAAGATTGATGCAGCCAGACTTTTATCAATTCATCCTCTGATCTGCATTTCCTTAGCTTATCCTTAATCTTTGCGCTGCGTTCTAGACCTTTAGCAAACCAGCACGCATGCTCAATAACCTCAGAAAGCCTGTATCTTGATTCCTTCTGCTTGTAAAGTTCAAGGAATCTTCTGAAACATCCAAGCTTATCTTCAGTAGTAGGCTCATCAGGCTGCTCTCCAGTTTCAATAAGTTTCAGTGTCCTGCTGAATATGAAAGGATTGCCTATTGCAGCTCTTCCTATCATCACTGCATCACAGCCTGTCTGGCCAAGCATTGTTATTGTATGATATGGCTTTGTTATGTTTCCATTACCGATTACTGGAATCTCAACATTTTCTTTCACTTTTTTTATCAAACTCCAATCAGCCTTCCCTGAATAGCCCTGTTTTCTTGTCCTCGGGTGTATTGCAAGCCCTGAGACTCCTATACTTTCAAGCATCTTTGCAACCTCAACTGCATTCAGTGAGTTATCATCCCAACCTGAACGCAGCTTGCATGTGACAGGAACTTCAGAATTGTCAAGTGCATAAGGAATCAGCTTTGAAAGGATGTCAGGATGTTTCATAAGATATGCTCCTGCTTTTTTTCTAAGGATATCTCCTTCACAGCAGCCTAGATTAAAGTCGATAATGTCAGTATATCCTGAAAGGATTGAAGTTGCCTGCGCAAGATTTTCCTTATCAGAACCAACTATCTGTATTGCAAGAGGCCTTTCTTCTGGTTGAGGATTTACAACCTGCCTTACTGTCTCTTTTTCATCTCCTTTGTTATCTTTTAATATCTCCATAAATTTATCGCAATCAACCATTGCAGTATAGATAAGACCTGCGCCATGCTCCTTGCACAACAGGCGGAAAGCTGTACAGTTTATCCCGTCCATAGGAGCAAGCACTAACTGATTTGGGATTTCTACTTTGCCTACTTTAAATGGTCTCATAATCAATGGAATGAAAAAGAAGTATATAATTGTTATTAAATTCAAACCTTATCCAGATATATCTTAAACGATTTTCCCTTAACTTTCTCTTCAGATGAATGCTCATGCTTCCTGCTTGGCTTGTTCTCAGATATCTTCACTACATCTGCTCCTACTTTCTCTTTTATAGCATCCTGCCAGTGCATAAACCATTCCTTTAGCTCAGAATCACATTCCACAAACAGGCTTATAACATCACTCTTCTGGAGACCTGCTTTCTTTCTCAGTGCCTGCGCTCTTCTCATCAGTTCTCTTGAAAATCCCTCTGCTTCAAGTTCCTCTGTCCTGAATGTATCAAGGTAAGCAATACCATAATTGAACTCTGCTTCAACAAGGCTCTCAGGAACATCTTTCTCAACCTTTATATGGTCCTTAGTTATGCTTATTTCATCCTTATTTACCTTGAATGTGTATTTTCCGTCTTTCCTTATCTTGTTTAGGATTGTCTCTGCGCTGTCAGTCGCAAGCTTTGCGATTATCTTTGGAGCAAGTTCTCCAAAATCAGGGCCTATTCTTGAATAATCTGCCTTTACTTTCTGCTTCACTTCAGGCATTGTATCCTGAAGCTTTATCTCCTTTACATTTGTCTGCGTCTTTATTAGGCTCTCCATCTTCTTTATTGTGGATGAAGTCTCTTTATCCTTTGGAAGTATTGTTACAGCTTTTACCGGCCACCTGACGCCAAGCTGCGCCTTTTCCCTTGCATTCAACACTGCTGCGATAGTGTCTCTTACTATCTCAAACTCACTCTCAAGCCCTTCATCAATGAGTTTCTCATCATGCTTTGGCAGCAGCTCAAGATGCACAGACTCTTCTGACAATGATGTATTAACCTGCTTCATTGTCTGGTAGCATTTCTCAGAAAAATAAGGTGTGATTGAAGCAGTGAGCTTCAGTATCTCGAGCATACACTTGTTCGCGGCAAAGTAAGGATTCATGTCAGATGCCATCCTTTCCCTCACTAGCTGGATATATGACCTGCTTAGGTCACTTATTATGAACTCATAAATAATCCTTCCTGCATTATGCAGCTCAAATGCTTCAATATATTCTCTTGACTGCTTTATGACTGTGTTAAGCCTGGATATTATCCACTTGTCTTCAATCTCTTCTGATTTCGGCTCTTCCATAGGCTTTCCTGCAGAGAATATAAGCTTCTGGAGGTTCCAGAATATAGAAAAATACTTCTGTATCTCATTCTTAACTATACTCTTATTGAATTTCTGCGTATCAGCTGGATTTATGTCCCAACAGTAATAGAACCTTATCGAATCTGCTCCAAGCTCCTCCATGCCTTCTTTTGCCCAGACAACATTTCCCAGGCTCTTGCTCATCTTGTCCCCTTTCTCATCAAGGACCCAACCAGGCATGGATACAGTATCATAAGGAACCTTGCCAAATGCTGCTATGCCGCAGAACATCAGCGAGTAGAACCAGCCTCGCACCTGATCCTGGCTCTCATTTATCCTGCTGACTGGATAATGGCTTTCGAACAATTCTTTGTTCTCGAATGGGTAATGGAGCGATGAGAAAGGCGCGCATCCGGAATCAAACCATACATCAAATATGTCATTTATCCTTTCAGCATCCTTACCGCACTCACATCTCAGCTTTAGTGTATTTGCATTATGGAAGTCAAAATCCTCAGCAACATCTGATGTTGCCTGCGCTCTCAACTCATCCATAGAACCAATCACAATATTGTTGCCGCACTCGCATTTCCATATAGGTATAGGTATCCCCCAGTAACGCTGCCTTGAGAAGTTCCAGTCCTCTGCATTAGCTACCCAGTTCGCGAACCTCTCCCTTGCAAACTCTGGCTGCCAGTTGACTTTTTCATTTGCTTTGAGCATATCATCCTTTACAGAATCAATTTTCATAAACCATTGCGCGCTCATTCTGAATATCAACGGAGACTTGCATCTCCAGCATAATGGATAGCTGTGGTCAACCTTGTCATAATGCAGCAACTTTCCAATCTGGTGTATATGCTCAGCTATATCATGATCAGCCTCTTTCACAAACCTGCCTTTGAATTCTCCAGCATCTTCTGTAAACCTGCATTCATCATCAACAGGGCTAAGCGCAGGAAGCCCATAATGACGGCCTACTTCATTGTCAGTTTTTCCATGGCCAGGAGCGACATGCACAAATCCTGTACCTTCTTCATCAGTTACAAAATCCTCAAAAACATCTCTTGCCTTAATCCCTTTCTTCATAGCTACCTTACTTGCGATTCTCTCTTTGAGGATTGGTATTGACATATAGATTCTAAGGGCTTTGTCATTTTTCTGAAGCTCTTTCTGTATTGGAAGCTTGTCAAGAAGCGGTTCGTATTCTTTTCCCTGAAGCTCTTTTCCTTTTATAGTCTTTTCCACAGTAAATCCTATCTCAAGGTCTGTAAGAAGCTTAATCTGCTTCTGGGCGATTATAAGCTTTCCATGGCTTATTGTAGATACCACAGCATAATCAACTTCAGGATGCGCTGCAATAGCCACGTTTCCAAGAAGCGTCCAGGGTGTTGTTGTATAGACTAATACCTGCTCATCGCTGTCCTTGAGCTTGAACTTCACAAATATTGCAGGATCAGTGACATTTTTGTATGAATCAGTTGTCTCATAGCCTGCAAGCGCAGTCTGACACTTTGGGCACCAGTGCACAGGCTTTTTTCCCTCATATACCATATCCTTATCCCATATCTTCTTGAAAGCCCACCATGCGCTCTCGATATAACTGTTATGGTAAGTAAGATAAGGCTCTTTCCATGAATAGTATGATCCTAACTTGTCATATACATCCATCCAAAGGTCTTTGTTAAGCGCAGCAGAGTTTTTGCATTCTTTCATAAATTTTGGGATTCCAAGCTTTTTGATTTCCTGCTTGCTTTTTATATTAAGCTTTTTCTCAACCATGTTCTCTATCGGAAGGCCGTGGGTGTCAAACCCTGGCTGGAACAATACATTCATGCCTTTCATAAAAGCCCATCTTATGTAAAGATCCTTATATACCGTATTCCTGATATGCCCTACATGGGGGACAAAATTAGCATAAGGGGGCCCGTCAAGAAGAAAATATTTTTCTCCATTGCTGTTCTTAAGCTCCAGCTTGTCAAGAAGATTGATTTCTTTCCAGAACTGTCTCATCTCTTCTTCTATCTTCTTAAAATCATAATCCTCTATTATTGCCATGATTATCGCCTTGCATTGTTTATTAGTTTTTATTAGGAGATTGTTTTGGTATGATATATAAAAAGTTAACTGAAATCAGTATGAATAAGTCTCCTATTCTTAGAGCAGTAGCATCATCAGGTCAAAACTCTTTCTATTTGGAAGTCTAGCTCGTCGCTGGGGGTTGTCCCTTACGGGGAAGCAGAGCCTTCCAAAATCATATCCTGAGTTTTGAAGATGCTACTGCTCTTTTAGATAGAACTTATTACATACTGAAATCAAAAAAGATTTAAAGCCCTCAGATAATCAAAAAAAGGGTGACAAACATTAAAGGAAGACTTGAGTTGATTCTTGGGAACATGAGCTCTGGAAAGTCAGAGCATATGAGAAACAAGCTTATGAGGAGGGTTGTCAGCGGCAAATATGTCCAGCTTTTCCAGCCAGTTGCTTCAATCAGGGAATCTGATCCAGAGAAGATTGAGAAAAGGGGATATGGACTGATAATGGAACCATTAGCTGCCCCATCACAGCTCTATGATATGCTCAATCAGAATACTGAAGTGATAGGGCTTGATGAGGTACATTTCTGCGATAAGAGCATTATCAACATAATAAAAAATCTTGTGGATAAGGGAAAAGAAGTATTTGCATGCAGCCTTGAGCTTAATTTCAGGGCAGAGCCTGTAAGATTAGGGAATGACAGCATAACAATATACAACCTTATGCCCATTGCTGACAATGTAAAGATAATAAATTCAATCTGCACTTATGAGAGTCAAGGAAAGATCTGCGGCTGCAGGGAAGCAAGATGGGTGCAGAAGTATTATGGGGACAAGGCAGCGCCTCCTGATTCTCCCCTGATAGAAAAAGGCGATGTAAAGCCCTGTGATGGAGTCTGGTACGCGCCGAGATGCAGGGAACATTACCATTTTTATAGAGAATGACTCCCAGCGTAAGATAAATATACCCCTTGGGAACATAGGATAATACGTTGTCACTCTCAAATAGTAAATGACCCAAAGATTTATATATCTTTTCTTGATTTACTATATAAAATGAATCCCTTTACTATTATTGATACCAAAAAAAAGCCGAAAAGAAAAAAAGGAACTTCTAAAGATGGCAAAAGGAAAGAGGAGAGTAAGTTTAAAACAGCCTATAAACTTTTGAAAAACAAGTTTAAAATAGGACAGGATATAGGAAAAAAGTTAGATCCATTTAGCGCAGCAAAAAAAGCATATTATGGCCAATTGTTACTTTCAGAGAGCAAGTTCAGTCAAAAATATCCTGGGTTAAATCCCCCTTTAAAATCAAGATATAATAAAATGATATTAATTCCTATCCTTGCTGCAGCACTTACTGCAGGCGCTGTTGGAGGAAGCTGGGTATATTCTTATAATAAAGTATTTGATTCCAGTAAATTCACAAAAGAATATACTGAACTTATAAGTCCTGATGCTAATGTTGTTCTTGGTAAGGAAGGGAAAGAAATAGGGACAATCAGAAACAGGGGTGAAAAGCAGATCAGAAGGGTAGATGTGCGCGGACAAAAACTGGACCCCCTAATAAAGATGCTTTCAGCAAAAGAAGACAAGTATATAATAAATTTTGATGGAATTGAGCAGGAGGGACTCCGTGGGATTTTGGAGTCTTATATTGAAACATTTCACTTTACTCCAAAGATAAGGGCATTGAAAAATTCTATCCTTACAGGAAATCTTCAGGGCGGGTCTGAACTATTCTGTCAGCTTGCAAAGAATATCTATGAGCTTGAACCTCCTAATCTATGGTTCTCTGAAAATTCTCTGCCTGGAAAAATTGAAGCCAAACTGATTCAGAATCTCAATGGGATTAGGCTTGCTGCAAACTACATGGCTGACAAAAAAAATCTGCGCAAGCCGCTTGAAGATATGATTCTGGATTATGTAAATACAACATATGCTTCAGGAACAGGTTATGGCATTGAATTGTTTATCAAAAACAGGTTCAATAAAGATATAAGAGATGTCCTTATTGAACAGGACCTTCAGGACAAAAATACATCTGGAGAAGATATTGACATAATAAATATGCTTGCTTATTATGTTTCAACTTTGACAAGACCAGAGATATATAATCCGTTCTCAAAAAGGTTTGACAGCCCGCAAAAAAGGGAGGATGTTATTAAGCTTGCAAATAAAAGGAAAGACTTAGTTATTAATATTCTGGTTCAGAAAGGATATATGAATAAATCACTGGCAAATAAGTGTCTTGAACAGGATCTTCATTTTGAAGAAGGCAAGTTCTGGAATTCTGTTGCAGATCCTTCTTTAGTTAACATAAAAGAAGAGACAGTAAGGAAATTAAGGGAAAACGGACACAACTGGCCTGCTCACACATTTAACCATGCAGGGCTTACAATCAAAACCACGCTAAATAACACACTGCATGACGCAACAGCATACTTCCTCCAAAGAGATAAGACAATAATAAACACGTTGTTATACGGCTATAATGTTGACAATAAAAAACAGGACAGAATTACAACAGTCAGGCCATTTACACTTTATAAGGGTGTTGTAAGAGGATGGAAAAATGGGAATGTGCATATAAACCTGGGCAAATTTTTTGCAGACGAAATAATTCCAGTCCAAAAAAACTATTCCAAAACAATATACAATGAACTTAAAAACAAGCTGAAGATTGGAGATATAATGCCTGTCGGAGTAAGAGGGTTTGAGCAGGGAAAGCTTATTATAGATTTTGTCCAGAATTACACTAAAATTACTGGAGCTGCTCTTGTAACAAATCTACAAGGCAATATAATTGCTATGGCTGGAGGGAACTATCTTGATGAGCCTGTACAGCTTGGCTCTATGTACAAGCTTCTGATTACTGATCTTGCGCTAAGGATTGGCTGGTCCAAAGACGATATTCTCTGCAATCATCCTGGATTGTCATTTAACAAGTGGTCAGGGGAAAAAGCTTATTCTCCTGGAAATTATGATGATAAGCCAGGGAAATATCCTGAGCATCCTGCACTAAAGGAAGCATTTGGAAGATCGATAAATGTGCCTATGGTTTATCTTTTGGCGCATCTTTCTGATAAAATGGATATTGATTCAATATACAAAGAGGCAAAGAAAAGCAAGATATCCTCAGATGAAATAAGGTTTACTTCAAATAAGGCCTATTTCCATAATGGGGACTGGATACAAATCTCAAAGGATGACTGGCCTGAACTTCTGTTTGAGAAAATAAAGAATGAGAGATTGGCAAGGATTAACAACTCTGACGATTCTAATAAATATGAAGTTATGAGAATAATTAATGAGTATAGTTATGACAGGTTTATGAGATTTGAGGATGAGATGTTGAAAGCCAGGTCTTCAATAGACAGCCTTGAAAGCACTCTTAATTATGTGAAGAAAGAATACAAAAACAGGAAAAAAAGAAAAACCAGCTTTTTTAATAGGCTATTAGGATTAGAATTAAAACAGGAGCCAAAACCTGGGAAGGAAAAGATTGTTGCGGATATTAATATCCATCCTGACAATTTCGTGCTTATAGAGAATGATTTAGTTTATGATTCTTCCATAAAAGACAACAGAGCAAGAACCTGGACAAAAGAGGCGTTGCACAATCTATTTAGAAAAATGGATCAGGATAATATCATGGTAGGAGGATTTGCTGTTAAGGATTATATGGATTACCTGAAGCAGTTAGAAGAACTTAAGGGCTCAGGAAAGGATATAACCAAAATAAATAAAGAACTGGTATATCATCATCCCTTATATAGGTCATACCTTTCTGTCGAGATGTTTAAGAATTATCTTGCAGAGCATGGTATTGACAGGGATAAGATAAAAGCAGACCTTTCCCTTGTTCTGGGAACGCACGAGACATCAATTAAGGATTTTAACAGGATGGTCAGGAAAGTTCTGATAACTCCTATTAATGAAGACTATTCAAATAAGGAATATCAGTTACAGAACCCTGGCTTGGTAACCAGTATTAAAAATAAAGATGGAACTATCCTATACCAGAAAGAAAAGCCAGTGGCAAATTATACTATAAATAATAATAAACTATTTGAGCTAATGAAATATTCAAGAGATATGGGTACTGGAAAATCTCTCAGATCCAATATTATAAAAGGAACAAAAACAGGAACAACAAAGACAACTGCAGCAATAACAGGAGTTTTAAGTACAGGAGATAAGCATTATGTAGTTACGATATATGAAGCTATTCAGGGTGGCAAAAAATTTCCAAGGAAGCTTGTAACAGGATCAAACAATGCAGGAAAAGTCCTTGATAACATTGCTAACTGCTTATATAATAACTATATATACAATAGCTATAGAGATTAAGTGGAAAACAAAATGTTGCATAGAAACTGATAGTAAGTAAAAATCACATATAACAGAGCACAAGCATCTTCAAAACTTGGGATGAATTATTAGGATGCTCTGCGTCCCCGTAGGGGGCATCCCCCCGCGACGAGCAGGATAAGGAAAAGGATTAAGTTTTGACTGATGATGCTGGTGCTCCTTGAATAGCAGACTTTTTACTTACAACTGATAGAAACCTTTAAATATATGATATTGTTTCTTTTAATCAAAATAATAGATTTCAATAGAGGATACTATCAAGGGTGGAACACAAATGGCTAAAAGAATAGGTACATTCAGGAGTAAGACAAGACATAAATTCAAGAAAAGCATAAGGCAGAGAGGGAAAATAAGTTTAAGCAGGTATTTCCAGGTCTTTAATGAAGGTGAGAGAGTATGCCTTACAGTAGAGCCTTCTGTGCAGGAAGGGATATATTTCCCAAGATTCGTCGGAAAGACAGGACTAATAAAGAAAAAGAATGGAACATGTTATGAAGTTTCAATAAAGGACCATAACAAGCAGAAGACCATTATCGTTCATCCTGTGCATCTCAAGAGGTTATGAAGATGACAAAACCGCAGATAATCAAAGAAATGCCAATCACTATGAGTGAACTTGCAAAAGAGATAAAAAACATAAAGAAGAGAGACAATGAACTTAATTTCAGAGCTGGAAAGACAGAGGATTATCTTAATCAGATTGGTATTGATTCAAAAAAGTCAAAAAAGCTTTATGATAAGCTTACAACACTCAATATACCAAGGTTGAAGGACATACATATAATAAAGATTGTTGACCTGATGCCAGATGATGCAGAAGATGTAAAAGCAGTATTATCAGGCTATACTCTTACAGTAAGCCAGGATAATATGAAGAAGATTGCTGCTGCTGTAAAAGAAATAAAAGACTGAAGATGGAAGATATAAGGACAAAAGAAGAATATGCAATTGTGCTGGATTTTTTGCCTAACGGCTATGCATTTGATACAAGGCCGTCGCACAAAAAGACACCTATAGTGCAAGCTATGGGAAAAGAGAATTTCACACTTCTTGAACTTGTCCCAAGAAAAGAAGTTGTCCTGCAACCTAACCAGGAAGTCTATATCGGAGAGGGGAAAAGAGAACAGATACACCATATAATGGGAAGGATGCCTATGGACAAGATGACAGCTACTGCAAAGAGCGAGCTGGAATTCGCAATAAAGGATGTTGTCAAGAAGCAAGAGCCACAATTTATTGAATTCTTCAACAAAGCGCAGGCCCTTACTACAAGGATGCACCAGCTTGAGTTGCTTCCTGGCCTTGGAAAGAAGCATATGTGGCAGATAATTGAAGAAAGAAGGGACAAGCCTTTTGAAAGCTTTGAAGACCTGAAAAACAGGGTAAAACTCATGCCAGACCCAGAGCAAGCTATAATCAAGAGAATACTCAAAGAGCTAAGCGGACAGGAGAAGCATCTGCTATTTGTAGAAAGATAGGATAGATAAAGACTAGTATTGATATAGTTCTAATGATTTAATTTTATAGATTCAATCACAACATTTAAATAAATATCATAATTTTATCCAATAAAATGGCAGAAGAAAATGTACTTATGCAGGAAAAGATAAGAAAGCTTAATGACCTAAAAGAGAAAGGAATAAATCCTTATCCTCACACTTATAACCAGACCCATCATGCAGCAGATATCCTTACAAAGTATGATCATCTGAAAAATGAAGAGAAGACTAAAAACAAGGTAAGTGTGGCAGGCAGGATAATGACAATGCGGAGGATGGGCAAAGCCACATTTATGCATATCCAGGACCAGACTGGCAAGATACAGCTTTATCTGAGGGAAGATGATATAGGCAAGGATTGCTATAAGATTCTGAAAGACCTTGATATAGGAGACATAATAGGAGCAAAGGGTCTTGTATTCAAGACAATGAGGGGAGAGATATCTATATATGTCAAAGAATACGAACTTTTGACAAAATCAATCAGGCCATTGCCTGAGAAATTCCACGGCTTGCAGGATCCTGAGATTAGGTACAGACAGAGAGCGCTGGACCTGACAATGAATCCTGAAGTGCGCGAGATATTCTTCAAGAGAAGCAGGGTAATCATCCTGATACGCAGATTTATGGAAAAGCAAGGATTTATCGAAGTTGAAGTGCCTGTGCTCCAGACACAGTACGGCGGAGCAAAGGCAAAGCCATTCATTACCCACATCAATGCATGGGACATGGATATGTATCTATCTATATCTCCTGAACTTTATCTGAAGAGGCTTCTTGTTGGAGGCTTTGAACGAGTATATACTATCTGCAAGAATTTCAGGAATGAGGGTGTTGACAGGACGCATAACCCTGAATTTACTATGATGGAATTCTATATGGCTTATGCTGATTACAATACAATGATGCAGCTTACTGAAGAACTTTTTGAGTTCATATGCAAAGAGATGCACGGAAAGACAAAAATAGATTATATGGGAAACACCCTTGATTTCAAAAAGCCATGGAAAAAGATTACTATGAATGAATCTCTAAAAGAATACGCAAATATTGATGTAGAAAATCTTTCTGATAATGAACTAAAGAAAAAGATTGAAAATCTGGATATAGAGATTGGCGGTGGATTCTCCAGAGGCAAGGCAATCGAGGCGCTGTTTGAAGAACTTGTAGAAGAAAAGATTATACAGCCCACATTCATAATAGACTATCCAAAAGAATCGACGCCATTGACAAAAGTCCACAGAAAAAATCCTGAACTTGTCGAAAGGTTTGAGTTCTTCATAAACGGTGGGGAAGTGGGAAATGCCTATTCAGAGCTTAATGATCCTATAATGCAGAGAGAGCTGCTTGAAAAGCAGGCCAAAGAGCTCAGTGAGGGAGCAGAAGCGCACCCAATGGATGAGGACTTTGTAAGGTCAATGGAGATAGGCATGCCTCCTGCAGGCGGCATAGGCATAGGGATTGATAGGTTGGTTATGCTGATGACTGGAGCGCATTCGCTGAGGGATGTTATATTGTTTCCGACAATGAAGCCTGAGAAAGAGTAAAAAAATTGTTCTTAATATATTTTCAATTCCAGTCACAGAATATATCATCCATCTCATGCTTTCCTACAACACGCTGGTTCAGTTTTGAAAGCACTGTCTTTTTTCCATGAGAGCCTTTCACTTCATCAAATATATAATCATTATCTTCTTCTTTTCGCTTTGATTCTGAATCATCATACAGATCATCTCCTACGTCAAACTCTGGTTCATCCTCATAGTCATCCAATTCTTTTGGCATTGTTCTCACCACCTTATTTTAATAATAATCATGGAATACAGCAGCTGAATTTCTACGCTTAATTATAACATATCAGCTTTTTCTTTTCCATTCAATATCCCATAAACGTCTTTTTCATAGCCATGTTCTTCCTCTATATGACGTTTTGAATACTTAGCCTCTTTTACTATCTCATTTAATTCCATTTTTTGCCACCCCTTTTTAAAATAATGAAACCCAGGAGATTTCTTGTCCGGGGGGATAAGAATAAACATCCTAGGTTGTCACTATCATAGAGTAGAATATAACTTATATATAAATGTTTCGGTTTTGTCATGACTTTAGAGTGATAACCTCTATGTATAGAAACAATTAAATAGCTGCATCAGGTTTTTGTCTCCAATGAAACGTATATTTAAGATCAGGAAAGATAAAAATAAGAAGATTGCAATGGAAAGGATATATGATCTCTTTGAAGAAGCAGAAAAAGCCTATAAGAAGAATCATCAGCTTGCAAACAGATGTATCCAGCTTGCGAGAAAAATACAGATGAAATACAAAGTAAGGATGCCTGCTGAATTGAAGAGAAAATTCTGCAAGCACTGCCTTCATTTCCTGGTGCCTTCACTCAATTGCAGAGTAAGGCTGCAAAAGAATCATATAGTCTATTACTGCCTTGACTGCAAAAAATTCACGAGATTTGTGCATAAGGGAAAAGAGAGATAATTGATTTATAAAAATATACCCCACTGCTTGCAGTGGCTGGGAGTAGTCAATGATTATATGCAAGGTATATTTTTATGACCAAAAACCCAATGTAAGATTATACCCCGCCGCTTGCGGCGATTGGGTTTTTGATTGAGATATACAATATTACTCACTCCCAGCATGTTGTTGCAGGAGGCTTGTCTGTCACATCGATTACAAACGCCCCTACATCATATTTTCCTAATAAAGTATCCTTAATCTTATCAAGGCATTCCCATGACATCCTTGGAGGGATAGGTGGACCAGTTTTTCTGTATTCAGCCAGCTCATGCATATTTATATCCATTGGCTCTACTGGAGATACAGTCATAAAATCATCTGTTGTCACTGCCCTTAATGCCACGCTTCTCTTTCCAGTGTTATACATATCAGAGCCAAACAAGACAAAGATAGTCTGGCTTATGTCTTTATTGAATCCGTATCTGTCGATAATCTTCCTTCCTTCATAATCAACATCCTTAAGCAGATCAACAGTTCCCCGATTTACTGTTGTTGGAATCAGGTTAGAGATATAACCCTGATTTATGTTTTTACCGCTTATATTATAGATTACTCTATTGACCTCATGAATCTTTTGAGGTATAATCTTTGCTGTTTCTCTTATCTTTCTCCAATCCCTTTCTCCGCTTAATAGGGCAAGGTAAGAATAAGTCCTTCCATCACCCTGCACTCCAACAGTCTTTATAGGCAGAACATAACCCTCTAGGCCATTTTCTTTGGCTATCAGATCTACTTTATCATTAAGATCATAAAATCTGTCATTTACCCATTCTGGATTGCCATCAACAATTCTTATACCTAATCCAGGCCCAGGATAAGGCTGCCTTTCAGAAATTTCAGGAGGCAAGCCAATCTCTCTTGATGCTGCCCTCACTTCATCCTTGAAAATAAACCTGTTTGGCTCAACTATCCTTCCCTTTGCTTGCATCTTTTCTATATATTCACAGCCAACATTATGATGGGATTTAATATTTGCTGCCTTCTTGCCTACACCCTTACCACTCTCAATCAGGTCAGTATATAATGTGCCCTGGGCAAGGAATATCTTCTCAGGATTCAAGCCAAGCTTTTCAGTCATCTCCTGCTGTATCTTTCCAAAAAGATTGCCTATTGCCTTCCTTTTCTGTTCAGGATCACTCATGCCTTTAACAGCCCTGATAAATTCATCTTCTGCCCTGTAAACAATAAGATCCTTTACTCCCGCATCTCTAAGGCTTTTCTCAACTTCCTCTGTCTCTCCTTTCCTCATCAAGGCATCTATGTATAATGCATATACATTTCCAATGCCTTCAGTCTGTGCAAGCACTGTTGCTACAAAAGTAGAATCAACTCCGCCGCTTATAAAACACAGGACATCATTTTTTCCAACAGTCTTTTTTATGTATTCCTTGCATTCCTGAATATAATTCCCCATAGTCCATTCACTGCCGCATTTGCATATATCATGCGCAAAGTTAGATATGATCTGGATGCCTTTGGGTGTGTGGGTAACTTCAGGGTGGAACTGGACTCCATATATTTTTCTGTCATCATCTGCAATCGCTGAGACATGTTTATCTGTCTCTGCTATGACAGAGAATCCTCTTGCCAATCTTGTCCTATCAACACTGTCTCCGTGGCTCATCCATCCTGTGATCATCTTTTCCAATCCTGAAAATAAGGGATGATTATTGTCAACATAGACACCTGTTTCTCCATACTCTTTTTCCACATTATCTCCATGAAGCATCCCTCCTCCAAGAATGTGGTTTATATGCTGCATACCATAGCATATCCCTAACACAGGGATACCAAGCTCAAGAAGGTATTCATTGATGTAAGGAGCTCCTGTTTCAAAGACACTGTCAGGCCCACCTGAAAGGATAATGCCTTTCGGCTGCTCTCTGATTATATTGCCAATATTGTAATTGCAATCCTTGATTTCAGAAAAAACATTGCATTTCCTTACACTTTTTGCAATCAATTGAGTATATTGTCCCCCAAAATCCAATACAAGTATCTTTTCATTTATCATATATTACCTCATTTATCTTTTGCAAAAAAGAAATCACTTAGCTCTTTTTATTATTTTCTATAAACTGAATAATTCAGTAGGCCTATCCCTGTATGTAAGCGAATAAGTCATATTTTTTAGGTCTTTTCTTTCTTTTGCAATCTTAAAAGTTTGCATTGCAAGTTCAGGAGTGTTATTGTTCAGGCTTAGATGCGATAAGAAAACGTGCCTAAGTTTTGGTGAAGCATGCTCCATAACAAGCAAAGCTGCATCATAGTTTGAAATGTGACCAGAGTCAGATGCTATCCTCTTCTTTAGGAAATAAGGATATGGGCCATTCTGCAGCATATCAATATCATAATTTGATTCAAGACATAATATATCTGAACCTGCTACAGCTTTCTTAACATTTTTGCATGCATATCCTATATCAGTAATTACAGAAGCTGTCTTTTCCCCATATGTTATCGCATAGCTTACAGGGTCTGCGCAGTCATGTGATTTTGAGAAAGGGCTTATCTCAACATCACGTATATTGAATAGTTTGTCTCGCTTTATTAGATTGACAGAATCTTTCTGCTTTATCAGGTGGGAAAACTGTTCAAAAGTCTGCTCTGTGACATACAAAGGGATATTGAATTTCCTCATCAGCACATCAGCTCCCCTTACATGATCAATATGAGCATGTGTTATGAAAAGCGCTTTGACATCTCTGATATCTCTTCCGATTGCTGAAATCCTCTCCACAACCTGCTTACAGCTTATGCCTGCATCAACAAGAAATGATGAGCCATTGGCCTTCACAAAAAAAGAATTGCCTGAAGACCCACTAGCAAGAACACTCACCTCTACCATGAAATAAATCTGAAGATGCTGTGTTTAAATAGTTTTGTATTTTTAGTAAGTAAAAAGTCTGCTATCCAAGGAGCACCAGCATCATCAGGTCAAAACTCACTCAATTTTAACCAGCCTGTTCGTCGCGGGGGGAACCTCTGAGGCAAAGCCGAACGAGGTGCCAGAAATTGTGAAACAATTTCTCAGCAGCCCCATCCGGGGACGCAGAGCCTTCTAATAATTCATCCTAAGTTTTGAAGATGCTTGTGCTCCTGGGCATCTGACTTTTTACTTACTATTTTTATTCAACATCCTTTGACAGATACCTAAAGTCAGATTCTTTGAATCCCCATTTTTTATAGAAAGTGTAAGCAAAGGAATATAAATATGCGTTCAATGATATCTCATTGAGTTTGTTTTCTTTTGCATACTTCTCGAGAAATTCCAGGACAGTTGTTCCTATGCCTTTGTCCTGATTTTCCGCGTGAATAACAAAATCATGCACATAAAGGCATTTTCCATTGAATGTTATCTCAATTGAGCAGAATATAAATCCTATTATGTTTTTATTTGTCTCAATTACAAATGATGTATCAGGATATATCCCTAAAAGTTCATACAGCCTCTGCGCAGCAGTTTCCTCTTCCCATTCCTGATTATAAGGCGGCTTGTTATATTCCTCAGCCATGATTCTGCTGCATGCTTCTATATCTTCCTTTTTCGCTTTTCTGAGTGAAATGTCCTCTGAGAGCTTCATAAACAATCTAAGAATCCTGTTTCTTTTAAAATTTTCCTTTTATTTCCTGATTAAACCTATCAAAGAATTCAGCCATGAACCTATGCCTTTCTTCTGCTATCTTTCTACCCTCTGATGTCATCATCCGATCATTTATATATTGTAGCTTGGCAAGGTATTCCCTGTATGCTGTGTCATCTTCTGTATATTGCGCTGTGTTTTCAACATCAACATTCGGGTCATGAAGATTTGCTCCTATTTCTGCAGCAAACATGAATACCCTCCCGATGCCTACTGCCCCTATGCTGTCAATCTTGTCTGCGTCGAATAATACTTTTGCTTCAATTGTTTCAGGTATTTTATCATTCCTATACCTGTGTGTCTCTATGCAGTGCGCTATACTATCAATATATTCTTTTTTGAAGCTATAGTCCTCTAATATCTTCCTTGCCATATCTGCTCCTTTTTCTGCATGACAAAAACCTCCTTTATTCTTGTCCTGCTCAAATCTTGCAATATCATGTAGGTATGCTGCGATTCCAAGAATAGCAGGATCTGCCCCTTCTTTATCTCCTATATACATACAAATCCTATGCACTCTTTTGGTATGATCCCAGCCATGGCTTGCTTTCGCAGAGGAAAAATAGGATCTAGCTTTCTCCCTTATCAATTCATAGTTTTGTTTACTCATAAGGGAAGGGAATTATCTCTGAGTTTATAAATGTTTCTATATATCTACTACTTATTAGTGACAATTCTCCCTAAACCCTAGAATCCCCCATTTATAGTCTAATTCTTCAGTCCAAAAGGATAAGGCTTTCTGCTTTTTCTTGTGTAAAATCTGCATGTACCCCTGTGTTCTACAAGATTTACTGGCAGATTCTTTATTTCAGATAAAAATTCCTTATCAATCAACATATCTTCCAGACATGCTATATATTCCAGCCTGCCAATTTTTATGGCATCATTGTATATTTCGTCAAAAGTGACAGAAGCGCGCTGGTAAAACACTTTGTCATAAAAGAACCTGACACTATCAGTTCTCCATCTTTTTTTAAAATAATCATAATGGGACTTTATCAGTGACGCCTGCTTGCCTCCCTTAAAAGGCCTTTCAATCAGAGCAATAATTCTCTTCTCATTATGCCCATCCTTATATATAAAAGAATGATGAACCATCCCATTGCTGTGCTCTACAGTCTTTTTGTCAAGTATCTCTATCATAATTATTCACTGAAATTCTAATTTTATAAAAAGAATATAAATCTTTCTCTTACGCAGACTCAAAACTCAATCCCTTCTGCATATTCCATCTTATCAGGATGCTTTACATTATTCAGCTCTGTTACAAAATCAGCAATATCAATAAATTCCTGTGGAGCCCTTCTTCCTGTAAGATAAATATGTATTTTTTCAGGTATTGAACAGATTATATCAAGAACATCATCAATCCTTACCAGCCCTGCTGCTGCTGCAAGGTTTATCTCATCAAGCACAAACAGATCAGGTAGATTCTTTTTTTCTGAGATTATATCTCTCAGGAATTCTATGCCTTTTTCTGCAATAGTCTTGTCTTCTTCAGAAGGATTCTCAAGATCAACCAATCCCTCCCTGCCGAACTGCCTGATATCGTATTCAGGCTTTAGCCTTTCCATAATCCTATATTCCCCTACATCCTTCCTGCCTTTCATGAACTGAATAATCATTACCTTATGTCCATGCCCTATAGAACGAAGAGAAACACCAAGCGCAGCAGTTGTCTTTCCTGAGCCTTCTCCTGTATAGAGATGCACTATGCAGTTCTTTTTCCTTTCCATGATATACAACCTCTAAATATCACTTATTTAAATTTTCGCTTTAATCAGGGAATCAAAATGTATTTTGTAGTTTGATTCATCATCAGGCACCTACAAAAACTACCGCAGAACATTTTTGTAATACAAACCTTTTTATATATCAAACAATAAGGTCAACCTTATGAAACACACATTACAGATAACCATTATACTTGTATTGATATTTTTCATCTCACAGTTAACAGGGCTTGTGACCATAAATAAGTACATCCAGATTGATATAATTGATGGAAAGCCAGTAGTGAGCCATCCTGAGACTGTACTGGGTCCTCCTCCAGATATAGAAGATAAGTCCCTCACTTTCATACCCATAGTATTGACTATACTTGTGGGAACAGCATTCATATTTGTGCTTATGTATTTCAGACTTGGAAACATATGGAAGTACTGGTTCCTGTTTGCAGTGATTGTTACTATGAGTGTCTCTTTTGGAGTATATATCAACCCTTTCATAGCATTCATAATCGCGCTGATATTAGGGCTTATCAAGGTATTCAGACCAAATGTATTTGTCCATAATTTTACAGAAATATTCATATATACAGGAATAACAATAGTGATACTGCCTTTCCTCAACCTTTTTTCAGCTTTTATGCTTCTTATAGCTATCTCAATATATGATGCGATAGCTGTATGGAAATCAAAGCACATGATCAAGTTAGCTGAGTTCCAGACAACAACGAAAGTATTTGCAGGCCTGCTTATTCCCTACAGGAAAGATAAGGGAATAATAAAAAAAGGCGTGAAGGTCAAGACAGCTGCAAAGCCTGCAGCGAAAAAAGCAAAGCCAGGTTTGGCTGCAGAAGATGATCTTGCTCCAATAAAGAAAAAAATAGAAGGAGACGGCCAGAAAAATGCTATACTTGGAGGAGGGGACATAGCATTCCCTATGCTTTTCTCAGCTGCTGTAATGCAGCACCTCATTGAAGTGGAGAACTATACAAGAATAGCAGCATTGAACAATTCACTAATCATAACATTAACAAGCACTATTGCGCTTGTAGGACTCCTGCTATTCAGCAAAGAAAACAGGTTCTACCCTGCAATGCCTTTCATCACAGTTGGGTGCCTGATTGGATACGGGATTATATTATTGATTGCTTAAATTGGGTCTCATACCCCACAGCTCTGCTGCGATTGGTATTTTTTATTTAGAAATAAATTATCATCCAAGCTTTTCTTGATTATTAGCCTTATCTCCATTGTTGCCATTTTTCAGCAAAAGGCTCTGCTTTTCTTTACTTATGTGATCTTCTTCATATGATTCCATCTCTTCTCCTGCCTCTTTTTCCTTGTCCTTAGAATTATCACCTGACGTATCTTCTGCTTTTTCACTGCCTTTCTCTTCTTTCTCATCTTGTTTTGCGCCAGCCGGGTAAAAATTCAGCCTTTTCTGTTTCATCTCAGCAGAATAATAGTTTGGAGACAACACCATGCCGTCATTTGCAGCTATGACCTGCACCCCTGTCTTTTTCTGTATCTTCCTCGCTTCCATCATAGGATCAGCCTTTATCATACTTTTGCCAAAATGAGTGATTATTGCCAATTGAGGCTTGACTGCGCTTATTATCCTGACAGCATCATCTGAAGACAGGTTGATGTCTGATTTCTCACCTGAGGCATGCACAATATTCAATACAAGGATATCGCACTGCCTGTACTGTTCAATAAGATCTTTGTTATAACCAGTATCTCCTGTATAGCACATGACAAAATCAGGAGTGAATAATTTCAGGCCAATCGCTTCAGGATCATCATGTATCGCCTTAAGCGCATGAATCTCTATATTCTCTATACCTACTTTCTTACCTTCTTTAAGGGATATGACTCTTTCCACGCACTTTTTGTGGAATTCAGGAAGTACAGGTATATTGCCTTCAATTCCTTCAACAACAGTTTTATTAGCAATTACAACTCCAAGCCTGTCCAGGCCATTGTAGCTCATAGCGCCTATTACTGCATTAAGCTCAGAAACATGATTAGTATGGCAATGAGTCGCAATGACTACAGTCGTTTCTCTGGGGTTCACGCCGCAGATCTTTGCCCGAAGCAATGCTCCAGGCCCAGGGTCTATGAACAGCTGGTATCCTCCTGTCTTTATGACAATACCTCCTGAATTACGGACTTGCCTGCCATATACAAAGCTGTCGCCTGCTGTTCCCAAGAATATTATTTTAGAGACCATGTTACTCCCAATATTTTAATATATTCCTGAAATTAATAAATGTTTCGGAAATTTGCAAGTAAAAAGTCTGCTACTCAAGGAGCACCAGCATCATCAGGTCAAAACTCCATTGATCCCCCCTCCTGCTCGTCGCGAGGGGTCGCCCCCAAATTTTAACAAAATTTGATAAAAGATGGTGTGACACAAGGTCACACTTCGCGGCTCGTCTGCTTAGATTCTCAAAGCCGCGTAGTGGAGCTTCATGCTCCACATTGCGT
>DAOVBM010000056.1 GCA_030670545.1 Candidatus Woesearchaeota archaeon | reverse complement strand
TGTCTCAGTCAATTCATGCTTCCCTATATCATCTTCATAAGTTATTTTTATTTCAAGCTCATGCATGCCTGCTTTTGTTGGCATCAATGCAAAAATAGCAGGAGCATCTTCACCTTCATCAAGCTTGCCTATATATGCCTTTGTCTGCCCCTCCATGCCACTATTTCTTAAACTGACATGAATATTTTCTGCTGCTCCTTCCCCAAGATTCTCCACTCTTACAGTAACTAATGTTTGCTGGCCTAAAACAGTTGGCTGGGGTTCTATGATAACAGAAGCTATATCAAGCTTGACTTTATTCAAGAGTTTGATGCCCAAAGCCTGCTGCGATGAGTATTCTGTGGATTTTTCATCTTTATAGTCAAGAGAAAAAATAACTTTGTGGGGTCCAGGATTAGCCTCATCAGAGACCATAAAATTAAGCTTCTTTTTTATATATGTATCAGGCTGAAGCGTCTTGATGAAAACAAGATTTGAATTTTCCATTACAAAATCTGCTGCAAGGGGTGCAATCTTGATGTTTCTCGCTGTGCCAGTGCCGACATTGCGGATAGTCAATTCAGCATCAAAAGATTCATCAGGGCTAATGGAATCATTTAGCAATTTCGCATCAAAAATAATATCAGGCTTGCCTATGACCTTGATGAATATTTTCTCTTCATGAATCCTATTGTCTTCTCTTATTTTAAATGTGATTGGGTATTCCCCTGATTTCGCATCCTGCGAAACTATGTAATAATATATATTATCCTTTGAGCAGTGACGCGCGCAGAGAGTGAAAGGAATATCAAAATCATCAGCCTTTGACCTCAGAAAAAATATGTCACTGGGAACAGCTTCAACAGCGACATCCTTAGCGATTGCGGCGCCATCATTATACACCCTCAACTGGACAGTAAAATCCTGTCCTGGCTCAACTGGATAAGGGGAAATGCTTTCCGCAGATGCGCTGATTTTAGGAATTGATGTGTCATAATATGGCTCAGCTGCTGCTGCAAGAGATGCTATAAGCATTACTGTTATGATTACAAAAAATAAGCTTTGGTACTTCATTATTAATAACCTCCTTTTTTCTTATCCCATTCTCGCAATAATCGTTTTATCTTAGGCAATTGCCTCTTGGCAACGCGCTTTCCTTCTTCTATGAATTCATTATTGTAAAATTTATATGAATCAAGTCTGCCCAGGAGATTTGGTTGAATGATTATAATATTCCTGTTCATTTTAGCAATGTTAAGCTTTGCAGACTGCGTTCTAAGAATCTCAAATGATTGCATCAGTGTTTGCACTATATTTGGATTTTCGATTTTTATTGGATGCTTTATTGTAAGATCAACTGCAATAATTATATCAGCGCCCATCCTTTTAACCACATCAACAGGAGTTGGATTCACGATTCCGCCATCAAGAAGCAACTTGTTGTTTAGTTTTACAGGAGAAAATATCCCTGGTATGCTGATACTTGCCCTGACCGCGTCGGTGATATTTCCCTGATTAAGGATGACTTCCTTGCCTGAACAAAAGTCTGTTGCGATGATACTTATTGGGATTTTTGTATCTTTGAATAACTTATCCGCCACCAAATCTTTTATAAAGCTTTTAATCTTGTTTCCAGCAATTAAGGCTTTCTTTGGTGAAGTAATATCAATCAATTTGAGCATATCTCTTTTTGTTAATCTTTTAACTTTGTCTTCCATACCTTTAATTTCAAGATTCAAAGCATAATATGCGCCAACCATAGATCCTGCGCTGACACCTGCAATATAATCTATTGGAATATCATTTTCCAGCAACACCCTTAATACGCCTATATGCGCTAATCCTCTTGCTCCCCCGCTGCCAAGAGCAAGCCCAATTTTTGGTCTTTTCATATTTTAAGCCTCCTTATGTCAATTAATAAAAAATAACGAAAATTTGACAATTTATTGATAGCAAATCCTATCCCCACCATAACTGGTGGGGTATTACGGATTTACATTATAAATTATCAAATTTTTGGAATCCAAAATTTCGCACTGAAGTGAGGGGTATTAAACCCCAATAAAATTTCGTGCGAAATTTTCGATAAAAAACTGCCTTAAAAAGGCAGTTTCCCTTCCTTAGACAGCCACCAGAGAACTCCTCCAATGATTGCCAATACAACAACAACTGCTCCCCCTATAAACCAAGGGTTTGCCGCAAATGCTGGCAGATTTTCTGTTATTGCCATGTTTTGTTCACCTCGTTTATTTTTTATATATTTAACTTTTTTCAGTTTTTTATGAAATTAATTAAACAAAAAAATGATTTATCCTATCAATTTGTTAACTTTATCAGCAGTGATTTTTTTCATGAACATCATCTTATTAAATAAGCTAAGATACATCTCCAGACTTTTATATTCCTTAACTAACTTTACCAATTTTTTTCTTTTGTTGATGTCTTTAACTTCAGATACATCTTCTAGCTGCTTAATTAAAGGCTTAACATCCTGCTCTAAGAAGCTTTTAATCAATCCGTTAAATGCTTCAATAAATGAAACTGCAAGTTCGTATAATTTTTCCTTGCCTTTGCCCCTTATAGGCTTTACCATATTTAATTTATTTAGGATTTTCAAACTCGGACTGACTAAACTTAAGCTGTAACCTGTTTTTTTTGCAATTTGTCTTTGTGAAAGAGGAGTATCTGCAAACAAAAGAGTAGCCCAGACCCTGCCTGCTGGCTCTCCTAAACCCCACTGCTTTGAAATCTTTCCTGTCCTGTCAATGAAGCTCTTTTCTATATCCTCTATTTTTTGCGTTCCTTTTGCCATATTCACATATTTCAGTTTTTTATGAAATATAACTAGTGGTTCTATTTAAACCTTTCGTTTCAGAAAATAGATTCAATCCTAATCGTGAATATATCCTTGACAATAAGCATATTTTTTATTGTTTTCCTCATTACCTATCTGTCCGTAGAACTAATATTATTCTTTACAAACATGAATAACAATAATGAGATTACTGCCAATGCAAGGCCATAGATAAATGTTGCTTCAGGATTTATTCTATCCCATAACATGCCTGCAATAAATCCTCCTGGAAGCGCTACAATTCCAATGGCTGCATGAAATGTCCCTAATGCTGTTGCCCTTAAATTCCTTGGCACCAGATCCACGACAAAAGCCCTCTGGACACCGTCAATCATTGCAAAAAATATTCCGTAGATAACAAAGAACAGCAAAAGAGTGTAAAGAGTTGAAGTGAATATTAAGCCAAAAGAGATTATCGCAAATATAAAGTATCCAGCCATTAAAACTGGTTTTCTGCCAATTTTATCTGATAGTATCCCTGAAGGAATCGCGCAAATGACATAAACAATGTAGAACAGCGCATAAAGAAGAACTGCAGTCTGATCAGCTAACCCTATATTATTGGCTTTTAACAAAAGAAAAGCATATCCAAAATTGCCCATTGCAAATACTGAAGCGGCAATGATGAATAATCTTAGATTCAAAGGCAGCTCTTTAAAGCTAAGCCTGGTTGATTCTTTTGTTTTTTCTTTTGTTCTTGTTTCTTCTTTCTCCAGCGCCTTTTTCTCTTTAATGAACAAGACAAAAAATACAGCTATTATTCCAGGTATAAAAGCAAAGAGAAAAATGTTTCTGTATCCTAATATTGGAAGGAGTAAAAATGCAAGAAGCGCTCCTAAAACCGATCCAATGCCATCCATGGCCCTGTGAAAGCCGTAAGCTTTTCCCCTTACGCTCCCATCCACAGATTCTGCGATAATAGCATCTCTTGGAGCGGTTCTCAGCCCCTTGCCAATCCTTTCTATAACTCTTACACAAAGGACAAAAGGCCAGGCAGCAGCAAAAGCAAAAAATGGTTTTATTATAGCTGAGAGAGAATAGCCAAATAGGACAAAAGGCTTTCTCTTTTTTATCTTATCTGACCAGTAACCTGAAAGAACTTCTAACAATGAAGCAGTCGTTCCTGCAGCGCCTTCAATAATGCCAACTGCATAAGCGCCAGCTCCAAGGACACTGATCAGGAACAAGGGAATCAACGGAAAGACCATCTGGCTGCTGATGTCAGTCAATAAGCTCACCAAACCTAATATGAATATGTTCCTGGTGATGCCCTCAAAAATGTTGATATGGCTGTGCTTTCCCATTTTTATCTGCTTTGTTTACACGCATTTCCTGTTAAAACCCTTTGATATAAAACTCTAGGATTATAAAGAATATATAGAGAAAAATAAGGGAGATGCCTTCTTTTATATACAGCCTGTCTCCGCTTTCTACAAATGTCGCGAACAAGAATGCGGCAAGGAGCATAAACAGGCCTGATGTGAAGAATAACAGGAGATTGGCTGTAATAGGGTAAATTAGAGCAGTCACTCCAAGAACAAGAGTGGAGTTCACTATCACACTGCCTATCAAATCGCCAAGAGCCATCTCTGTGTGCCCCATCATGACTGCTTTTGCTTCAAATACCAATTCTGGCAATGACGTGCCTATGGCAATAAGGAACAATCCCATGATAATTGGCGGCAATGCAAAGTCAATCGATAACAGGTCAGCATAGTGGATGACAAACTTTGAAGCAAGAAACAATAGCGCAAGGCTGGCTATGAATAATATTGTATTTAATATAGGCTCCAACCTTTTGTAATGGTTCTTAAATTCTTTTGTGAATACCTTTCTTTCCCTGTATAGTTTTCTGGCATAAACCAGAAACGCGCAGATAAGGATAATGCCATCAATTTTTGATATGGACCTGCCTATCCACATGAGCGCGAATGGAAGGGTTGCAATGATAAACATGTAAAGCGCATCTACCTTAGTCTTTTTGCTTTCAATGGAGATGCCACCTTTAAGCAGGATGGCAATGCCTATGACAAGCGTGAGGTCAGCTATGTTGGATCCTATGACCATGCCCAGGGCCAATGATGTCTTCTTAGCAAGCGCAGCATTTATGCCCACAAACAGCTCAGGAATAGAAGTGGCAAAAGCCATAATCATAAAGCCTATAATAAACTCGCTTATGCGCAGGTAAGTGGCAAGCTTGGTCAGCGACTTCACAAGCAGAGTTCCTGACACTACAAGAACTAAGCATGCTATCAAAAACAGTATAAGATTGGCAATTAACATCTCTTGTCCAATCTTAAATGCATCCTATTTAAAGTTTCCTTTTAATTTTTGAATTATAGAAGGAGTTTTGACACATCTCTCAGCCAGTGCCCCACTTCTGCAGCGCCTTGTCAAGGTCAGGATGATTTTTAGCATACTTCCTAAGGTTCTGCCTTTTGAGCGTAGCATCAAGAGCCTGGCGTATTGCCCTTGCACAACCTAAATTCCTTTTCTTAGTTTATTAAAATAATAAATTATTAAAGATATTGCGATTATAAATAAGAGCATTGCAAGAATAAGGTGGATTTTATCGAAAATTTCGCACGAAATTTTATTGGGGTTTAATACCCCTCACTTCATTGCGAAATTTTGGATTCCAAAAATTTGATAATCTATAATGTAAATCCGTAATACTCCACCATTTATGGTGGGGATAGGATTTGCTATCAATAAATTGTCAAATTTTTGTTATTATGAACTATGATTTTTTATTTAGTTTGTAATTTTCCAATCATTAAGCGTTATAGTGAATTGTTGTTGATTATCATCTCTTTGAAGCGTTATAGAAAAACAGCCATAACATTCTAATTTTTTTACTTCAACGATTGTCGTAGGATAACTTAGATGAGCAACAGCTATTTCAACAGCCCTTTTTTGATCACCAGTTAGTTCTTTCAGTTTAATAATCTCCCCTAGAATCCAATATGGACCAGAGCAACGAATACTTGGTAATTGTTCAGAGTATGTGCTTATATTTCCACTGTCTCCACCTGACATTTCACCGCCGCCGCCACCAAATCTGACTTTATCTCCCACGCGCGCTACAGGTTGACCCTTGTTATCAATGACTTGTATTACCCCATTTTCATCTGCACTTAATGAAAAACCATAAGGCCATACGATCAAATAATTATCATAGCCATTATTCACACGAAAACAACCATCTACCAGTTCTAATTCTTCTGGTTTATCAGATAATAACGCTTCCATATATAGATTGGCGGGTTCCTTTTGCGTCGGGAAGAAAGAAGCAACAGAACTATCCTGAGGTTTTGTTTTTAAATAGCTCTCGCATGATGAAACACTCATTGGATTATTTTCAAAAAATAATTCGCAGCTTGCGCTTATCGGGTATCCACTGTTGAACTTTCCACACATTGCCATTTCTGGTCCAAAGCCCACAGGACTTTTACTGAATGCGGTTTTACATTCCTCACAACACTTTATTTTAAGACTATTTTCTTCTTCCTGTGTTCTTTGTTTTACAAAACTCTTCCCACTCCATAACACACATTCTTTTTCTATATAACCAAAGCCGTCATAAACAGTTATGCTACGAACAAGCCAGCCTGCGTCCTCACATTCTTCAAAAGTGGTTATTTTAGCATTCCAGTATCCGAATATGCCAGCAAGACTACCAATAATAAAAACTAATAAAAAAATTACTACTATATTTTTTGTTTTATTCATAATTATTCAAATTTATTAATCTTTATGGAAGAAACCCACAATTCCAATTATCAGTCCTATAATAAGGATGAAAAACTCAATACCTTTTAAGTCACTTGATGAATCCAACATGATAAATCCCCCAAATAGAATTACTATAATCCCTAAAATCATTGTTTTAATTGATTTATTATTCATTTTTTCTTACTTTTTTCAAGTTATAATAATATTCCCCTGTTAAACTATTTAAACTTAACGGATTTTTGTTTGACAATAGCGATGCTGCATTTCTATAGAAAAGTTATGAAAGAATAGATGTCAATCTTCCAATGGATATAGTTTGACTGCTTTATCCTAAAGGCAAGCAAGCAGCGTATTTAACTTTCACAAAAATTGATACTGCCATCAAGAGTATTATCAAAATAGTCAATAAAAACTGTTTCTCTTTGATTTTAGGTTTATAATGAGATAAAATTCCAAGAGCAATAATCATTAATATTGAGATTTTGTAGGTGAATAAATCTGATAAATTTGAGGCGAGATTGCGAGGCATACAAAGAAGAGTAGAGCCCAAAGAATAATAATTAAGAGCAAGATAACTAATAACGAATAAAAGATAAGGAAAAACCTTTTTAAATCTCAGGTAATAAACATTATAGTTCATGCCGAACCCCACTTCTGCAATGCCTTGTCCAGGTCAGGATGTGTCCTTGCATATTTCATAAGGTTCTGCCTCTTGAGCGCAGCATCCAATGCCTGGCGTATTGCCCTTGCGCCTGCAACAGTCCCATCGGGATGGCCATGGCATCCGCCGCCAAACTGCATTATTATATTCTTCCCAAGTATCTTTATCAAAGGTGGAATCAGTCCTGGATGCAGTCCTCCTGATGATACTGCAAAAACAGGCTTCTTATTGAACCATTCCTGCTCAAGCACATGCTCTTTATCCTTCTTGTTGATCATCCTGTCTTCTATCTCTTCACATATGTCTCTTGTCTCAACCGGGCCGCCTTCCATCTTTCCTACAGCTGTTCCTATATGGAGCTGGTCAACTCCAATAAGCCTTGATATCTTTGCTATCGTCAGCATTGATATCCCATGTTTAGAATTTCTTGTTATAGCTCCGTGCATTGCCCTATGGGCGTGTATAACCATGCCAAGGTCAGCATCCCTGATTGTCTGCAGGGCTGACCAGCCAGTAGTCATTATATCAATCATTATGTATTCGCCGCCAAGGCTTTTTACATGCTCAGCTCTCCTGAGCATCTCATTAGTCTCTGCTGTTATGTTAGGCATATATATCTTCTTCTCTCCTGTCCTGTCTTCTGCCTTATTCCTTCTTTCAAGAGTCGCTTTTATTCTCTTATAGAAATTGTTAAATCTCATAGAGCTCAGGTTCTCGTCATCCTTTACAACATCAAGCCCTCCTATCCATGCATCATAAGCCACTTTTGCATGCTGCTTTTCATTAAGTCCGACTTTAGGCTTTACTATAGTTCCTACAAGCGGCCTGTTCCTGACATTTAGCAGTTTTCTGATGCCTGGAATGCCGAATGCAGGGCCTTTGAAAGAATCAACAATCTTCTTTGGAAATGTTATATCCTGCAGCCTTAGATTATTTAAAACCTTCATCCCAAATATGTTTCCTGCAATTGAGCTCAGGATTTCAGGCATATTTCCTGCTTCAAAAAGCTCTTGAGGATAAGCTATCTTCACTTCATTTGTCTTATGATTGATTGAGAATACATTCGGCTT
>DAOVBM010000065.1 GCA_030670545.1 Candidatus Woesearchaeota archaeon | reverse complement strand
AAATTTTTGTTATCTGAAAATATATCAGAACCTGAGGACATATTTCAGCAGCACTGAATTTTCAAAATGTCTTGTATCGTAAGAATCTGCATTTGCCTGCAGTATGATCTTTTTTGTTTCTGATATATTATATCGAACATAAGCTCTGTTTGTTGTGCTATCTTCATCATAGTTATAATAGGATTCAGTGCCGATTGAGCATAGCTTTCCTATATTATCTTCTATCTCCAGCTTTAGCTTGTTGTCAATAGGAAAGCACTTAAGTTTCAGATCTGGCCAGTTTTTATATGATATCTTCAGCTTTGCTCCAAGGTATATTCTTAAATCCCTTAGTTCTCCATCAAGATCAAATCTTATTTTTGCCTCATGGTTTGTCTGATTGTAATCTTCAAGCTTTTCATAGTCCTTTGACGGCAGGTAGTAATCAAAATCATCATTGACACTTGCAGATGCGGTCATGAGGCTCTTTGCGTATCTGGATGCAATCTTATACCATTCTATCTCCTTAAGCCTGTCACTGACAGTGTCTGCTGCAGATTCAACAAACAGGTCCCCAGTAAAATTTTTCCATTCAGGAAAATTATTGTTTCTGAGCATTACACAATCCCCATAGCTTAATTTTGATCCAGAATAGTTTAGAGAATCATATCCTTCGTAATCTTCCTGCGCAATGTCTATATCAAATCCTGTCTCATCCTTAAATCCTATAGATCCAGGGTAATTTTCAATATATATGCCTTTCCTTTGCAGATGTTCTGGCATCCTTTTCCTGATTCCTTTGCTAAAATCCCTTATAAGCGGATTCTCAGATGATTCTTGCTGGCTGCTGTTTTGAGAAAAAGTTAATGGTTGGGCTGATGCAGGATAGTGCCAGCCAATATTGATAATAGATGCTGCAATGATCATAGTCAATGTTTTTATAGTTCTTCTGTAGACTGTCTTTATGTCCATACTAGACCTTATTTAATACTCGCATATTTAAAACTTCCTGCTGTTTTGCTGTAATAATTCTTATATAAACGAGCAGTAGCATCTTCAAAACTCTGGATGAGTTTTGAGAAGGCTCTGCGTTCCCGGATGGAGCATCCCCTCGCGACGAGCGAGATGTAAAACAAGAAGGAGTTTTGACCTGATGATGCTACTGCTCTAAAAATAGCAGACTTATTACTTCCTGCTGTTTTAAATACTGGCAGTGCAGTAGCCCATAATCTTATACGTTAGCTTTGCAGCAAGAAAATCACAGCTTGGATTGTTTTTATTTGGGCTGAGTTCTACAATATCGAACCCAACTATGTTCTTTTTTTCACATACTTTCTTCAGGAATCCAAGAACTTCATGCCAGAGCAGGCCTCCTGGCTCTGGTGTGCCTGTTGAGGCCATTATTGAAGGGTCAAACACATCAAGATCAATTGTTATGTACACATTTTCAGATAATCCTGAGATTGCGGTATCTTCATGGCTTAATATATCTTTTTCAAAATATACTGGATATTTCTTTGTTTTTATGATGCCAGCTTCAGATTCATCAAGGCTTCTCACGCCAACCTGCATAGCAGGGCATAATTCCCTGATTCTTGCCATCACGCACCCATGGCTCAGCTTTGTGTTGTCGTATTCATCTTTTAGGTCAGCATGCGCATCCAATGCAAGAACTGAAAGGTTCTTGAATCTTTTGTGTACGGCTTTTACTGCTCCAATTGTCACTGTATGGCATCCACCCAGGATGACAGGGAATCTTCCTTCCAGCAGTTCTTTTGCAACAGCAGCTTCTATCTCATCAATCATCTCTTCAGGAGTGGGTTCAGGCTCAATCTTATTGATAGTCCTTACTCCTGCTGTTGATATGTTTTTATCCAGTTCATGATCATAAAGCTCAAGATTGTGAGATGCCTTGATGATTGCATCAGGACCTTCTACTGTTCCTCTCTGCGCAGAGCATGTGCCTTCATAAGGAATAGGGATTATGCTTATCTTTCCGTCCTTTTTTGCTGCTGTGCCCAGAAACATGTTCTCAGGTTTCATATTGCATTAAGAAAAAGAATTATTATTTAAATGTTCGGTTCAACAAAGGCTCTTTGATATTAAGAACAACCAGAACTACAGCAAGCATAACCAATGACATCATGATAAATATATAGTTAAAGCTGAATTTCAATAATATAACTGCGATCATAACTCTGCTTAATGTCTGGGATACAGATTTGCTTGTGAGGAATGTTGGATAGTAGATCTCTTCATCCTTTTTTTTGATGCACGCAAAGAAATATGATTCCTGCAATGGTTCTATGAATGCGATAGCAAAGCTTCCGGTGAATAAGCAGAATGCTATCATAAAAATATTATCCATGAAAAAAATCATCCCTGAGAGCAATGAAAGCGCAAGGAAACCGCATATGAAAAATATCCTGAATCCATGCCTGTCCGCAAGCTTTCCTGCATAATATTCAAATAATATCAAAGGCACAATAACAAGAAACAGGAATAATCCTACAAAAGCAGGACTTAATCCTGTTTTTATTATCTCAATAGGCATGAATATATAGATAAAGCTCCACCAGAATGCTACACCGCATGATATGATATAAGCTGATGTTCTTTTCCATGTCCTGAAATATGCGCGGAAATTCTTTATCAGGTTCTTGTGGTTCTCTCGCACAATCCGTGACCTTTTAAGCTTTATCTGGAGAGTCATGAGGAATGCAAGCATCACAAATATGAATGCAAGCAGGAACACAAAATTGATTGAGAACCTGTCTGCTGCAAATCCTGCTATAAGCGGACCTACAAGCCAGCCGATATTGAGCAGGGTATATATAATGCTTTCATCCTTGCTTAGATCTTTCAGCTTTGATTCATTTCTCACCAGGATTCCAAAGGTTGTTATGCGCGTATTGAGTATTACTACATTGATTATTGCAAGGATGATCAGGATGGTCAGGCTGCGGTTTAGAGCAAAAGCAAGATATATCATGCCGTTTATAAAAACAATCCACTTATACACTTTGCTTTCATCCATGCGTTCTATGAATGGTATAAGCGCGATAGAAGATAAGAATGATATTGCAGTAAAAATTGCTGCAAGGAAACCAACCTTTGCTTCGCTTTTGAGAAAGCTGAAAAGGTACAACGCCCAGACAGTATCAACAGATGCCATGCCTATAGCCATTATCAGGCCTGCAATCCCAAGACGCGCTATTCTTGTTATGTGTTTTCTTTCTCTTGATAGTATGTTAAGCATGGCTGGATTATATGTGGAGAGGTATATAAATGTTTGTTTGTTGCTTCTCGGATATTCTTCGAGATTTTATCCCAAAAACATTTAAAGAATCATCCAATTAAATTAGAAAGATTTAAATAATATCAATGAATATCTATTAATATCATGGGATATACAAATGGATTACGCTATAGAAATCAGGAGACATGCTCTTATCAGGGCTATGCAAAGAGGCATAGACCCGGATCAGGTAGAAGCAGCAATAAATGGAGGGAAGAGGGAATATTTTGGTAAGAATTATATCAGGTTTACTATGCAATATAAAAGTTTTAAAGTTATATGTATTGGAGAGATTTGTGGACTAAAAATTAAGATAACGAAAATTTGCCCATTTAATATTGGTTCGTCCTATCCTCAGCCAAAGGTAGAGGTATTACGGACTCGCAAATATATGGGGCAAATTTTTGGAATTGAAAATATCGCCGTAAAGGGAGGGTATTTGAATCCCAATTAAAATCTCGCCATGCGATATTTTCAATAATAACAATAGAAAGAGGTTAAAATGAAAAAATGTTCAAGCTGCAGAGGAAATATGGAAAAGCTTCAGTCAGCTACTCCTGAAGGATTCAGTTATCATTATTACAGATGCATTAAATGCGGGGAAGAGATATTGGACATGAAGCAACTGCATGTTGTTGCAGACAAATACCGGAAGGTTAAGCACTATAGGGCAAAGCTTTCAAAATGGGGGCACAGCTTAGGATTAAGGATACCCAAAGAGATTTCGCAAAAATATCACTTAAGCGACAAGAATGATGTAATCCTTGTCCAGGAAAAAGATGGCATTAAGATAATACCTGTTTAATCCACAACAACAGTCTTCAGTTTCTTAAGTCCAAAAGTTTATAAATCGTCTACTAATTCAGATACTTATGACTTATGTTATAGAAGGAAAATTAGTAAGAGAAGAAAAACCTGAAAAGTATATGAATAGATTTGTGGATTTCAAACTTATTGAAGATATTCGTGGTGGTTCAACTATTACAAAAATAAAATATCTAACTACAACTTCTGAAACACTTGCTCATCAGTTAAACAATAAAGGGTATAATTTACAGTGGAATGAAGATTTGGAAAGGGCTGTAGATATATGCGCAAGAAGAGAAGTTGGAGTTTCAAAAACAAAATTATTTACTCCAAGATCAGGATGGGAAAATTATTTGACTCAAACATTTGGAGAAACAGAAGAAGAAAGGATTATTGATGGTAAATTAAGAGTGTGGGGAGAAACAAGACTTCCTACCCCTTGGTTATATGTTGCTTCTTTTAGTAGATTAGAAGATGTTTTTGTTTTTGAGGATGTTGGGTTTGTAGTTGAATCCATGACTCAATCAGAATATACAAAATTTACTGCTGGAGTTATATTTGATACTCCAATCTTAAATTTTGGAGTTCATGCAAGTATTCGGTCTAGCTTGCATAATTAAATTAAATCTTTTGAAGCGCTGTGTGTGATAAGTCTCATATTCTTAGAGCAGTAGCACCTTCAAAACTCAGGATGTGTTCTAGTCAACAATAACAGTCTTCAGTTTCTTAAGTCCGCAAAAATCTGTTGAGAAATTATATGCTCCTGCATTGAGGAAAACTATTTTGTCTCCAATCTGTGGATTATCCATGAATACCCTGTACCTGAAAAGGTCCATTGAGCATGGTGTGCATCCTTTAAGTGTATATGCCTTTCCTTTTCCTGACTTGAACTTATCCTCTTTCAGCTCTCCTTCAACAAGCAGCCTGATATGAGATATAAATGTATCCATAGATGAATTATATACAGAACAGTTGATTATTATATTGTTTTCATAAATGTTCTTTATTTCTGCTTCAAGCTTGATAGGGGGCGCTGCGATAAATCTTCCAGGCTCTATGATTATGCTTATTTTCTGGCTGTTAAGCCATTCTTTTAATTCCTTTATTTTCATGAATATATGCTCAAGCACATCAGCCCTGAAGTTCTTGTATTTCCATGGCAGGCCGCCTCCTATATTTAATAGGTCAATTGATTTTAATGTGTCTTCTGACAGGATTTGTTTCAGCTCGTATTTCAGTGACCATTCGCTTATGTTCTGGCTCTTTCTGTGGATGTGTATGCCCAGCCTGCCTATCTTTTTGTTCTTCCTTAATTCAGGTATAAGCTTGTTTATTGCGCTGGAGTACATCCCAAATACAAAATACCTGCCTGTGTGTATTGTATTCTCTTTGAGTTTCATCCTTAGCAGAATGTCTATTATCATATCCTTATCTTTTATGAAATCAAGAAGAGCATTAAGGTCTGCTTCATTATCAACCACAAATTTTCTTATTCCTTTGCCTGAAATAAACTCAATTTCTTTGTTGCCCCATGCCTGGCCAAATATCCATATCCTGCTCTTATCTTCTATTTCATCAATCTTCTCAATACTATGCAAAGAGAAGCATGAATCAGTATCTTGTTCAAGCACTTTCCCTACTTCTGGATTTGTCTTGAAGCTGTATGATACTTCATCAGCAATAGATTTAACTGCATTATATTGAACAATTGCTTTTGACCTGCTTAAAATGAATCTTGCGTATTCCATAATTATACCTTAATAATTCCTTCTTCTGAAAGCAGCTCTAGCGCGCCAATCATTGCAAGCGGGAATGTTATTGAAACATCTCCTATCACTGTTGCTGCATCTGAATCATCCTTGATCTTTCCCCAGCTTTTTGCTTCCTGTGTTGTTGCTCCGCTCATGCTTCCTGAAGAATATCTTGCTGTTGTCAGATATACAGCATAATCAAGCCCTCCGTTAAGGAGTGAAGCAAGTATTGCATGATGCTTTGATATGCTGCCTCCAAGCGATATAAGCCCTTTAATTTCGTCATGGCTTGTGCTAAGAAGTATGTTCTCAAAATCCTTTACAACATCAACAACAAAATCCTTATGCTTCTGCTGGAACATGTAAAGGTGAAATCCGAATGCTCCATCTGTTATTGCCGGACAGAATATAGGGACATCATTTTTTGCTGCCTGATATAGTATTGAGTCCTCATCGTCAATCATAAGCCCTATTTCCCTAAGCAATTCTGATACAGGCCATCTTGCCTTTTTTTTATAGATCTTGTCAAGCATCGGCCCTATAATATCTTCAAATTTGCAATAACTTTCATTAGTGACAAACAGATTTCCAACCCTGTTGACTCCTTTTTCGTGCAGCGCGACATCATCTGAATGGAAGTCTCCTATAACAAATTTTTCTCCGATTGACTTCATTATGTCTTCTTCAAGGCCTCCTACTGTAGTGACAATTATGTCAGCCATTTTCAGCTTTATTAGCTGCGCAAAAAATCCTCTTAATCCAGATGTGACCATGTTTGATGTGAATGTGAAGAAAATCTTTGCATCTGCTTTTTTCATCTTTACAATTGTGTCTCTTGCCTTTGCAAGCTCAATACTCTGGAATCCAATATTGCTGAAGCTGTCCATTATCTCAGAGACTTTTATTCCTTTTTTCCATTTGAAATCTTTTACATATGACATGATTCTCACCTTATTGATTTATTATTAATAGAT
>DAOVBM010000044.1 GCA_030670545.1 Candidatus Woesearchaeota archaeon | reverse complement strand
TGATAAAGCTGGAAGTTTTACTCAGTGGAAAATCAGCGAGGGTAAACCTGGGAGATTTATTCAGTGGCAGATCAGCGAGGGTAAAGCTGAAAGATTTATTCAGTGGAAGATAGGAAAGGAAAGGAACGAATTAATAGGAATCACATCAAGCAATGAGTTCTATTGGCTTTCAGCAGATGGAACTGTTGGCAAACTTGAGAAAAAGATTGTTAAGCATTATAATTTTCCAGTAGAGGTAATTTCAAGAGAGAAAGCTTTGGGACTGTTAGAGGAAAAAAATGAGATTTACATAAAGGGACTTGGTGAGCTATCACCTCTTGAGGTGGCGCTCCTCTCGAGGGCCCAGTCAGATTTTGCCCAGAGGGTTGAGATGATTAAATATCCAAAACTCACTGACGATATCCTCGATGCATTTAGGTATATGAAGATGCTGCCTACACAATATTTTGTTGTGACAAGAGGAGAAGTTGGGTTTATTGATAGGTTTAGTGTGATTGCTGATAATGATTCTTATTCTGAGCAGACTATTGCTTCCCTGCTGAGAGATAAAGGTATCAAGGATATTTGTGATAATAGTGTTATTGGCATACCTAATGAGAATAATGAATTAAGTATTTCACATATTAAGGAGAGCAGTCCTTATTATTTAAGAACCAATCTTGAAAAAAGATAATATCAAAATATAAAAGGGTTCCAGAATCCAATAATCTTTTATACTTCTTATATTTTTATCTACGATAATGGTAAGAATCGAGCTGGACATAAAGAAATCAGTTGAAGAAAATGCTGCTGCTTATTTTGAGAAAGCAAAGAAAGCAAAAAAGAAGATAGAAGGGGCTAAGAAAGCGCTTGAAAAGGCAAGAGAAAAGCTTAAAGTGCTGGAAGAAAAGAGGGATACAGAAATAATATTGGCAAAAGCCAGGCAAGAAGAAAAAATAAAGAGAAAACCTCAATGGTACGAGAAGTTCAGGTGGTTCAGGACATCTGAAGGTTTCCTTGTTATAGGTGGAAGAGATGCTACCACAAATGAGATTGTTGTAAAAAAGCACACTTCTCCTGATGATCTTGTATTTCATACAGATATGGCTGGCTCACCTTTCTTTATATTGCAAAGTGAAGGAAAAAATCCCTCTGAGCAGTCCTTAAATGAGGTTGCTGATGCTGTATGCTCATTCTCGCGCGCATGGAAGCTTGGCCTTGGCTCGCAAAGCGTGTTTCATGTAAAGCCTGAGCAGGTCACGAAAGAGGTAAAGGCTGGCGAGTACCTCACAAAAGGCGCATTCATGATTAAAGGCAAGACAAATTATATTGATAATAAGATAAATGCTGCAGTAGGCATAACAGGAGATGGGGCAGTAATGGCTGGCCCTGTCGAGGCAGTCATGAAGCATTGCAAGGAATATGTTGAGCTAGAGCAGGGTAGGGAAAAGACAAGCGCAATAGCGAAAAGAATACAAAAAAAGTTAGGCGGAGACATTGATGAGATAATAAGGGCAATGCCCTCAGGCGGCTGCCAGATAAAGACATGAATATCTCTCCAATAATCTAAAATGGCTGTTATAACAACTGAAGAAATGCAAAGGCTTGAAGATATGAGTGAAGAGCAGGGAGTATCAAAGCTCGAGCTAATGGAGAATGCAGGAAAGGGAATATTTGAGTGTCTTACAGAGAAAAAAGATATCAAAGGCAGGAAGATACTCATTGTCTGCTACCATGGTAATAATGGGGGAGACGGTTTTGTTGCTGCAAGATATCTGGCAGATGAATGTGAAGTTGATGTCCTGTTCCTGGGAGAAGAGGAAAAGCTGAAGAAAGAAGCAAAAGCCAATTATGATAAGCTGATTAAAAAGTATGATGTGCAGCTGTTCACTGATTATGAGATTGATTATGATGAGTATGATATTATAATAGATGCCATATTCGGGACAGGAATAGAAGGAGATATAAAAGAGCCAGTTGCATCTGTAATGGATTTTATTAACAATTCAAAGGCATATAAAGTTTCTGTTGATGTGCCAAGCGGAATAAATCCAGATACTGGAAAGGCTGCAAATAAGCATATAGAGCCTGACTTGATTATCACAATGCATGCTATTAAGAAAGGCATTGAAAAGTATAAAGATAAAATTATAGTTGTTGATATAGGGATAAAGAGTTAGTGACATCTTTTCTTTCTTTTTCCAATATGAAACAAAACAAATAAATACTATCTTATTCAGAATACAACTTAATGAAGTATCTAACTGCAAAGGACATAAAACTGAAGCCAAGAAAAGCAGCTGCCCATAAAGGGGATTTTGGAAAAGTCCTGATAATCGGCGGATCAAGGGAATATGTTGGAGCTCCTGCTCTTGCAGGTCTTGCTGCGCTCAGGGCAGGCGCTGACCTTTCTATAATCGCTGCTCCTGAAAAAGTGGCATGGGCAATAAACTGCCTAAGTCCTGACCTTATAACAAGGAAGTTCAGGGGAGATTATTTTACTCTAAAGCATGCAAAAGAAGTTATCAGGCTTGCAATGTCAGCTGATGCTGTTCTTATTGGCTGCGGCATAGGGCTTAAATCAAAAAAGTTTGTAAAAAGTGTCGTGAAAAATACAGCAACTCCTCTTGTGATTGATGCAGATGCAATAAAATGCCTTTCTCTTCAGGACATCGATAATGCTGTATTAACACCGCATTCAAAAGAGCTTGAGATACTCATGTCTAATTCTGGCTTGTCAAGGATAAACAAGATCAAGGACAAAAACAAAAAGATAAGCGAGCTGCAGAAAGTTATAGGTAATAATATAATCCTCATTAAAGGGAATATCGATAAGATTATCTCAAAAAATAGGGTTGCCTACAATAAGACTGGCAATCCAGGGATGACTAAAGGAGGCACCGGAGATGTTCTTGCTGGCTTAGCTGCAGGCTTTATTGCTCAGGGTTATGATCTGTTTGATTCCTGCTGTTATGCTGCATATATAAACGGAAAAGCTGGAGATATCCTGCTGAAAAAGAAGAAGGGATATTCTTTTATTGCAAGCGATCTTGTTGAGGATATAGGTAAGATTGTGAAGCAAAGGAAACAGATAGGAAATATCTAGAAAAACATAGGAGTAACATAGACTTCTATCAATGCAGCTGCAATAAGCATTACAACAGAAAGCGCAATAAGCCCTGATGAGTCCAATACAACATGCCTGAATTTCTTGCTCCTAAAATCATGCCTTGCGATTGCGATTGATATTATGCCTGCTCCAAGGCCTGCCATGAAATATGCTATTATCTCTGGAATTCCGTGCGTCATATATCTTAATAATCCCAATGAATATGTTGCAAAATAATTCCCTCCTATAGAATTCCTTGCAAAATTCCCTATGACAACACCCATCACAGAAGCGTTCCATGCAAGAATAAATATCGCTCCAAATCCGAACATAAAAGCAAAAGCTATGCAGATTACAAGCAGCCTGAGATTGTTGAACAGGATATCCTTTAGCATATAGCCAGGATTGACAGCATTCCCTGTTATTACTCCTATAGTGTTCTCCTGTGACTCAAATATAACAGAAGATGCATCAGCAGGAAGGAATATATACCATAAAGACAATGCTATTGTTATTCCTATGAACATGAATGTGAATAATGCAAGCGCTTTTGAATGCTCTCTAAGAAGCCTTTTCTCGCTGTCATATTCAAAATCCTTTTTTTCCTCAATCTGAATAGTCCTGTACATTATATTGCTGCACATCAGTACTGTAAGGAATACTACCATCATAGATGCGTGCTCTTTGAACATGATCATGCTTATAATAACAGCTATGCAGGAGTAGATTGCGCCTATAAAGAGCATCTCATAAGGCTTTCTCTCAGCAGTCAGGGGATTTATCAGGGATTCGAATACCATTAAGTAGAATCAGATATAGGAGGTATATAAATTTTGCTTAATTGTATTTTTTTTCTGACTTGTTTTGCCAAGTAATATATTTTGGTCATCTTTTGCTGGCATTTTTACCCCCAAATCTCTATATTCCATAAACTAAAAAGTCAGATGTCATGGAGCACAAGCATCTTCAAAACTTGGGGTGAGTTATTAGAAGGCTCTGCGTCCCCGGATGGGGCTTCCCCCCGCGACGAGCAGAATAAGGAAAAGGATTAAGTTTTGACTGATGATGCTGGTGCTCCTTAAATAGCAGACTTTTTACTTACATATCCCAGAAAGATTTATAACCTTTGGAATTAATCAATAATATATGGATATCATAAAGGTATTTATAATAATATTATTGCTAATTGCTCTTGCATGTCCAGCATATGCTGCGCAGATTTACACCAGTGAAGAAGTAGATGAGCTGATATTAAATATCTCAGATACTTTTGACAGTGGGCTTGCAGATGTGAAAGAGAAGCTTTCTGCTTTTGAAGATGAGGTGTATGGTGAGATTGAAGATATAGAAGAAAAGCTTGAGAGCATAGAAGAGGGCAATTATGGCAATATGACAGAGCTTCAGAATGCTGTTGAAGATCTGAAGCTGAAATTGGAGATGATAGAGGATAAGGTTGTCACGCCACTTGCAATAACACCAAAGACTCTTTATTCCCAGGAGGATAAGGAAGTTGAATTGTATGTGTTTACGAACAATGATGCTAAATGCAGGTACAGCACTGCATCTGCAGATTATGATACTATGGAAAACAGTTTCTCAATAACAGGAGGAAACAAGCATAGGGCAGTTGTTGATGCAGAAGAAGGGCTGAACATATTCTTTGTCTCATGCATGGATTATGGCAACCAGACTGATGACCAGATTGTATTGTTTAAGATTGATACAGCCGAAGAGTTTGATTCAGGACTTCCTTTATACTCATCAGAAACAGCACTTAATGATGATAGTATTGCAGCTGAATCAGAAGAGAAAGAGGAAGGTGGTATGAGCGATATAACAGGAAGATTCTTCTCTGGCTCAAGTAAGACAGGTCCTGCTGTTGCGATTGTAGTGATAATACTGCTTGTGTCAATAGCAGTTGGGGGATATTATAAGATATTCAAGTCTCCTGATGATAAAGACAGGCTAACATTTAATTTCAAGAGATAGATACTGTTTGATACCAAAGGAGATATTTTAAAGGAAATCTTTATATACTTCTATCCTGATATAGCATTTATATAATCCACATAGCAAAGATTCAAGTATTAAAAAAGGGGTGATGATTTATGGTCAGGGTAGCAATAAACGGGTTTGGAAGAATAGGAAGGATGGTCTTCAGAGCAGGGCTTAGTGATCATGATATCGAGTTTGTGGCAATAAATGATCTTACTGACCACAAGACTCTTGCCTACCTTTTGAAGTATGATTCTGTTCACAGCAGGTTCTCTGGAACAGTTGAGGCGACAAAGAGTTCGCTTGTGATAAATGGAAAAAAAATAAAGATATATGAAGAAAAGGATCCTGAGAACCTTCCCTGGAAAAAGCTTGATGTTGATGTTGTTATCGAAAGCACTGGATTTTTCCTTACACATGAGCTTGCTTCAAAGCATATCAAGGCAGGGGCAAAAAAGGTGCTGCTGAGCGCTCCTCCCAAAGGAGAAGAATTCATAAAAGTGATAGTGCTTGGAGTCAATGAACATACTTACAGTAAAAAGAAAGATAATATAATTTCCAATGCCTCATGCACTACAAACTGTCTTGCTCCTATTGTTAAGGTTCTTAATGATAATTTTGTGCTTAAGAAAGGCTTTATGACAACAATACATGCATATACATCAACTCAAAGGCTTGTCGATGCTCCGCATAAGGACCTGAGAAGGGGGAGATCTGCAGCTGAGAATATAATCCCTACAACTACAGGCGCAGCAAAAGCTATTGGTCAGGTCATACCTCAAGTAGATGGGAAGATGGACGGCATTTCTATAAGAGTCCCTGTGCCTGACGGTTCTATGATAGATGTTGTATGCGAAGTCAAGAAAGACACGTCAATAGATAAAGTTAATAATCTGTTTAGGAATGTAGCAAAGCATCATATGAAAGGGATTGTGCAGTACACAGAAGACCCTATCGTGTCAAGAGATATTATAACCAGCCCATATTCATGTATATTTGACTCCAATTTCACTAATGTGATTGGTGGAAATCTCATCAAGGTCATGGCATGGTATGACAATGAATACGGCTATAGCTGCAGGATGATTGATCTTGTGAAGATGATGGTAAAATAAGAGAATCTTAGGATTTTCGCTTTATTTTATACTTTATTCTTCTTCCCAGAACTTTTTCTTGCATTCTTCATTGCAGTAATACATTGTCGTAAAATCATCAGTTATTTCTGCGCATACAGAAGTGCAGTTCATGTACTGCTCCTGCATTATATTTTCTTCTTTGTCCACGCAGCCAGTGATAAAGAATATTGATAACAGAAAGATAAACAGTATTACAGCAATTAATTTGGTATGCCTCATAATATATCCTTGAGTTGCAGCTAATATATAAGATTTGTCATTGTATTTACTGCTGTAAAAATATTTCCAAAAGTTTTAAATATACCCTGCTCAACTATCTATGTATGGCAATTGAATTACCGCAGATGCTTAACGGATACCTGATTAACTTAGAAACATTTATCCCAAAGGCAATAAGCACCATAATAATATTTGTTATAGGTTTTATAGCCATTAAAATCATTGTCAGGCTTGTAGCGAGATTCTTTGACAAGGTTGATTTTGACAGGGCTGTTGAGACATTTCTCGAGAATGTTCTAAAGATTGTTTTATGGTCTATTCTTGTGGTTGTCATGCTCAGCAATATAGGAGTGAATGTGAGCGGCATAATTGCAGGTCTGGGAATAATGGGATTCATTGTAGGCTTTGCGCTGAAAGATACGCTTGGCAACCTTGCATCAGGAGTATTTATACTGTTTCATAAGCCATTCAGGATAGGAGACTGGGTTGAAGTAGGAGGAATAAAAGGAACAGTGCAATCAATAGGTGTTGCAGCATGCATAATCCATACATTTGAGAACCAGAAAGTCACAATTCCCAATTCTCTTATATGGGGGAGCGCAATCACAAATTATACAGGATTGAAACACAGGAAGATGGAACTGATATTCGGCATATCATATGAAGATGACATGAACAAGGCAATCAGGGTAATAGATAATGTCCTGAAAAAAGACGACAGGGTTCTTGAGGACCCAGAGCCACAGATTCTGGTCAAGGATCTGGCAGACAGCTCAGTGAACCTTTCTGTAAGGGTATGCGCAAAGAATGATGTGTTCATGGCGCTTAAATGGGACCTTATAAAGAAAGTCAAAGAAGAATTTGACAAACACAAGATAAGTATTCCCTATCCTCAGAGAGATGTGCATATGAAGAGAAGATAAAATGTCTAATCTAACTTAGTAGAAAATTTTTTATCGAAAATTTCGCAAGAAATTTTATTGGGGTTTAATACCCCTCACTTCAGTGCGAAATTTTGGATTCCAAAAATTTGATAATCTATAATGCAAATCATTAATACCCTGCCATTTATGGTGGGGATAGGATTTGCTATCAATAAATTGTCAAATTTTCGTTATTTTATTTTAGGAAATAATACTTCCCTGGCATATTCTGCTGTAATAGTAATTGTGCTGCCTTTAGGATATCTTGCCCTATTGAGCTTATAATCCTGCAAAACCTTAATGCATGATGGCATAAGCGATCTCGCTCCAGTCATGCTGACCTGAGCATATTCTGCTATTGTTTCATATGCTCCTTGTTCAAACTCTAGTCTAAGGCCATAGCCCTGCTCAAACATAATCTTCTGGTCATGGATAATTGACCCTTTAGAATTAATCATTATATCTATTAGACTTTGCTTGCTTAATGGATGCAGGGAAATATTCATTCCAATTCTGCCGATAAGCTCTGGCATTAACCCATAGCTTGACAGATCATCGACATTGATACTGTCAAATAATTCACGCCTGCTATATTTATCCATATTTTGAGATGTCCTAAGATCTGCACCAAAACCAATACCTTTCTCTTTTTTACAGAGCCTTGATCTAACAATATCTTCTATGCCTGAAAAAGCTCCTGCTGCAACAAACATAAGATTTGTGGAATCAACACCCTCAACAGTATTCTTATCCATTAATTTAATCAGGATCTGCTGAAGTTTTTTCGTGAAGATATCCTTATCAGTTGAGTGCGTAGCAATCTTATCAAATTCATCAAGGAATATTATTCCATAAGAATACTTTGCAGGATCTGTTTTCATCATCTTTGCATAAGGCTCCAAGAGGGTATTTATACTCTCATTTACATATCCTGCCGCAGACATGCCTGTTAAAGTCATTTTATATAAAGGAATATCTGATATTTGCGATAATATCTCAAGCATGTATGTCTTTCCGCAACCACTTGGCCCTATCAGAAGAACATTAGGCTTCATCAATTCTGTACCCACCTTGCCATGAAGGCTCTGGCGCACATACTGGTCTGATACTGCAATTGAAAGGGTCTTTTTTGCTTCATCCTGCCCGACTATGTATTTATCCAGCTCAGCAATCAATCCAAGAGGATTATTCAAATCAATCCCCTCTTGCAGCTTGACATTCTCTGTTGCACATTCATTTTCTTTTTTCTTAGGCTGAATGCAGCCTGAAGAACATGATGCGCAGGATGATTTGCAACCATTGTCTATGGTTCTGGTGCTTATGTCATTTTTAGATGATGATTTCCAGTCAGCCTTGGAATAAGATGATTGATTTTCTCTTTTTGCAGGCATGCCTATATCTACATATTTTTGCAGGAGATTTATATAATTATCAAATTTTTCAAATGACTGCTTGTATTCTGCAGTTAGCCTGTCATAAGTCAAGTTTGATATTCTCTCGAATAAGCGCCTGCTTACATCACTATTAATATCAACTATAGATGTTTCTTTTGATATGTCCAGTCCACCGTTGGACTTAGCTTTAAATAATCGCGCAAGACCAGCCAGATAAGCATTTTTTGCAATATCACTAAGTTTAGAATCATGATATTTTCCTTTTTTGCGCAACAGCCCTTTTTCGCAAAGAATTGTGTCTCCTAAAAGAGTCATCCCAACAAAAGGCACATTTGCTGCTGGATCCTCATCAAAATAGTTTGCAAAATCGATTTTGCTTATCTTTCTGGAACTGGGCTGCAAAAGATAATGTTCCCTTATGAGAAATGGAATTTTCCTTAATACCCTCCTGTGATTAAGCATAAGGCTATGATTATTCCAATCATAAAGCGACATGATTTTTGAAGCAAGAAATTCTATCTCTTCAGGCTGCACAGAAACTGCTTTATCTTCAAATTGCATCCTTATGTTAGCCTGCTCCAAACCCCAACAGATATCTGCGATATTTATATGTTTTACCATAAATCTCATCTTACCATTAACAACTATTAACATAAGATACTAATCTCATCTTCATGCACCTTTATTCATCTTATTATGTGGGATTGATTTTCCATGAGGCGAAACTTTTGGATTATCCAAAAACCTATCCAGCTTTCTGATAACATATCCTGAAAAAGCATGTTCTAATTTATGCGCTTCTTCATGAATCTTACCAGAACTGCATTTTAAGATATCTTTAAGAAAAACTTCAATAACCCTATGATTGTGCATAATCCTTTTTGCTTCTTTTAGTCCTTTTTCTGTAAAATAAATGTTTGAATAAGGTTGCGCTTTTAAGTATCTTTTAGAGATTAATTTTGTTATCATTTTAGATACGCTTGGCTTAGAGATTTTTAGTTCTTTAGCAATCTCTACTGATTTAATGCCTTTGGATTTGTCTTCCTGCGTTTCATAAAAAGAATATATTGTTCTCAAATAATCTTCAGTTGAAATGTTCATCATAGCTCATCATAAACTGCAAACCGCCCTGACTATTTAAATCTTTCTAAAAGTTAGCCATAACTAACTTTGCAAACATATAACTCTTGAGGACTGCTCCGTCATCTGTTTTTCTCAGTTCTTCCATTCTTGCTTTTGGGTCAAGTTCCAGATGATGGGTTTTGGAGTATGCCCAGTTTTTTGCTGAAGCCACAAAATCTTCTCTTTCGATTGGTGTAACATCCTCTGGATTTGCATATTTTGTATATGAATCAAATGCATGCACCAATCCTTCCAGATTTTATTCTCTTCGCTTCTGTGCTATATATAAGATTCCTAGGCAGACACTCACAAAAATTTTCCCCTGAAATTTTTGTAAACAAAAGATTTATAAAGCAACCTAGACTCCGTATATATTATGATTAATCTTGGTACATTGTACCAACTTACGCAGCATCCTTGAGAAAGGGCATATGCCTGCGTTATAGGAGGATAAATTATGGCAACTATGTTTGATGTTTCACAACAGGAACTTGTTGAGAAGGCAAAAGAAGAACTTAAGAAGATTAAAGATATACAGCCGCCTTCATGGGCGCCTTTTGTAAGGACAGGATTGCATAAAGAGCGTACTCCTTCCCAGGATGACTGGTGGTATATGAGAGCAGCTTCAGTTTTAAGAGTAATAGTATTAAAAGGCCCTATAGGCGTTTCAAAATTAAGAAAAAGATATGGCGGAAAAAAGGACAGGGGTGTAAGACCTGGAAGATTCAGGATTGCATCAGGAAATATAATCAGAAAAATATTGCAGCAGCTTGATAAAGCTGGACTTACAAAACAGGCAGAGATTGGAGTTCATAAGGGCAGAATTATAACTCCTGCAGGACAGAAGCTTCTTGATAAGGCAGCTACAGAATTAGTTAAGCAGAAGCCTAAGCCTGAACCTAAAAAAGAGGCAAAGAAAGAAGAAAAGCCTAAGCCTGAAACAGAAGTAAAGCAGGATATAAAGAAGCAGGACAATAAGGAAGATAATAAAAGCAGCAAAAAAGAAGAAGCAAAGGAAGATAAGCCTGCTGCCGGGAAAAACCCAAAAGATAATAAAAATGGATGAGCTTGAAGAGCTTAAGAAAGCAAAACTTGAGCAATATCAAGAAGAGACGCAGATTCAGCAGCAAATTGCGCAGCTTGAATCTGTTGCAAGAAGCTATCTTGACAAGGATGCTGTTGAGCGCTATAACAACCTGAAAACAGCTCACCAGGAGCTTGCTATCCAGGCTCTTGTCGTGATTGCGCAGCTTGCGCAAAGCGGTAAGATGAACGGGAAGATAACAGGTCAACAGTTTAAGGAAATCCTGCTCAGGATAAGTCCTCAGAAGAGGGATTTCAAAATCACAAGAAAATAATCATGAGGCATAACAAATGGCAACAAATAAGCATATCAGCAGGAAGTTAAGGCTCATAAAACTTAACAGGCTTACAAAATGGGCACCTTTTTGGACAGTTCCTAAGATATACGGCAAGAACAGGCGTGTCCACCCTGGAAGGCATACAACTGTCAAGAGGCATTGGAAACGGACAAAGACAAAGGCATAAATATCATCAGACTCATAAATTATAAAAGGTAATAATCATGGCAGAGAAAAAATCAGAATCAAAAATTGTTGTTGAAAGGACTTATAATGTGCCCCTGAGGAAGGGATTCCAGAAAGCTCCTAAGTACAGGAGAGCAAAGAAAGCTGTGAATGTTCTCAGGGAATTCATATCAAAGCATCTGAAAAGCGACAGTATTAAGATAGGAAAGTTTCTTAATCTTGAGATTTGGAAAAGAGGCATAAAAAATCCTCCTCATCATGTCAAAGTGAATGTCACAAAGGATTCTGAAGGTATAGTGAATGTTGAATTGGCAGGGGCTCCATCAGAGAAAAAGCCTGAGGTAAAGCCTGTTGAGAAAGCTGAGCAAAAGGAAAAACCTGAAGAAACAAAAGCAGAAGTTAAGCCAGAAGCAGGAATAGAAAAAGCTCTGAAAGAACTCGAAGTGAAAGCAGAGAAGGTAAAGGAAAAGAAGCAGGAAGAAGCAAAGAAGGTTGAAAAACAAGAGATAAAAGAGCTTAAGCAAGCTCCTCCTGCAGCGCCAAAACAAGCAAAAATTATTTCTAAAAATAAAGAGATAAAGCATCCTTCTGATATAGATGCAAAGACTGACAAGATGCCAAAAGGCGGACAACAGCTTGAAAAACATCATGGGGAAGGCAAACAGGCGAAGAAGGAATGATATTCCACAATCTCCCATTACATTTATATAACTAAACGAATTCTTTTCCAATATGGGACAACTACCTTTTGAAAGGATAAAGCGGGAAATCTTTATAAGGAAATCTGCGAAGACTGACCCTAAATTTGGATGCATGCCTGAGAAGAGGTCTGTGGACGAGATTATTAATTATGGTATTGTAAATCTTAATAAGCCTAAAGGGCCGACATCGCATCAGGTGAGCGCGTATCTGCAGAAGATTCTTGGGCTAAAAAAAGCAGGCCATTCAGGAACTCTTGACCCAAAGGTAACAGGCGCGCTGCCAGTTGCATTAGGAAGAGCAACAAGGATAGTGCAGGCTCTTCTTCCATCAGGCAAAGAGTATGTTACTATAATGCACCTGCACAAGGATATGCCTGAAGAAAAGATAAAAGAGGTATGCAGCAGTTTTGTGGGAAAGATAAAACAGCTTCCACCTATAAAATCAGCTATCAAGAGGCAGTGGAGATACAGGAAGGTGTATTACCTTGATATTATGGAGATAGATGGCAGGGATGTACTTTTTAAGATAGGGTGCCAGGCCGGCACATATATCAGGAAGATATGCCATGATATTGGTCAGGAGATTGGCTGCGGAGCGCACATGGCTGAGTTGATAAGGACAAAAGCAGGCCCTTTTAATGATCAGGAGATGTGCACACTGCAGGATGCTGTAGATGCTTATTGGTATTACAAGAATGAAAGCAATGAAACATATATAAGGACAGTAATCAAGCCTATTGAATTCGCTGTCAGACACCTTCCAAAGGTATGGATATTGGATACAAGTGTCGATACCTTATGCCATGGAGCTAATCTTAAGGTGCCTGGAATAAGCAAGGTGGAATCTGACATACAGATTGATGAGATTGCCGCAATAATGACATTAAAGGACGAGTTTGTAGCGATAGGCACTGCAAAGATGATATCAAAAGACATGTTGAAGAAAGAAAAAGGCATTGCTATGAAGATTGATAAGGTCTTTATGGAGCGTTCTATTTATCCGAAAATCGAGAAAAAGGGATTATGATTATGAGCAATCGTAAGTAAAAAGTCTGCTATTCAATGAGCACCAGTATCATCAGTCAAAACTTAATCCTTTTCCTTATTCTGCTCGTCGCGGGGGGTTGTCCCTTACGGGGACGCAGAGCCCTCTAATAACCTATCTTAAGTTTTGAAGATGCTTGTGCTCAGTTACACGAAAAAAAGCAGAAAGCCTTGCCCTTTAGGGCGAGGATGAATGCTATTGCATTTTTGATTCCTGCTTTTTTTGTGTCCTAGAAATCCGTCTCGAAAATCCGGCGCAAGCCCAGTCCTTTAGGGCTGGGTAAGTCG
>DAOVBM010000041.1 GCA_030670545.1 Candidatus Woesearchaeota archaeon | reverse complement strand
GTCAACTGGTTACGCTCGGTTGACACGCAAGGTGGAGCATGAAGCTCCACTACGCGGCAATTAAGTCTTATTGAAAGCCGCGAAGTGTGACCTTGTGTCACACCACCTTTGATCAAACTTTGTTAAAGTTTGGGGGCAACCCCCCGCGACGAGCAGGAAGTCTGAATAAGAAAGAGTTTTGACCTGATGATGCTGGTGCTCCTTAAATCATGAAAATCCGCCACAAGTGTCCTACTCCACACTAAAATGTGGAGTTTGGCAGGACACTTGCTTTGGCAGGTGGATTTTTAGGATGCAAAAAGACGAGGCTGTATCCAGTACCTAAACGTGCTAGTTTTAGCCTCGTCTTTTTAGCATAACAGACTTATTACATCCAGAATTCCAAAGCTTTTATATATCCCTGAATAATAGCATCAGCATAATAATATTAACAGCAATATGAAGGTGGAATCATGATAAACAAAAAGGAATTTAATAATATGAGGCTTGAGCTTCAGGATTATGACAAGAAAAGGGAACTGCTGATAAATCAGTCAAGGGTTGTGCTCAAGCAGGCAAAGCTTCTCATCTATTCTATACACAGAAATGAGATGAAAAAAGCAGGGGTTGCATTAAAAAACCTGAAAAAGGAGAAATCAGCATTAGACAAGATAACAAAGTCAAATCCTAAACTGTTAAGAGAAGGGAGCTATTCAGCAGCATGTCAGGAATATATTGAGGCTGTTGTTTTCTTTGAGTTTGAAAGAGGTGTTGTCCTTTCTTCTGCAAAAAAGCTGAATGTATCAACATCTGACTACCTTATGGGTCTGGCAGACCTTACTGGCGAGCTTGTAAGGCTTGCAATAGCATGCGCAATAAAGGACCAGCATGATAAAGTGGAATATATCAGAAAGAATGTAAGCGAGTTATGGGGAGATATGCTCAATTTTGATTTCAGGAACTCTGCATTAAGAAGAAAATTTGACTCAATAAAATATAATCTCGCAAAGATTGAACAAGTCAGCTATGACATAAAGGTCAAAAAATAATGGAGATAAACAGCAAACTGCAGCATGCTGCAAGGACAGCTCTTGTCCAGTGCATGGGCATAAAGAAAGGAGAATCATGCCTTGTCATAACAGATAAGAACAAAATTAATCTTGCAGATGTTTTCTATAATCAGGCAAAGCTGATAACAGATAATGTAAATCTTATTGAGATGCCTGAGCTCAAGGTAAATGGGGAAGAGCCTCCAGCTGATGTTGCAGAAGAGATGCTTAAGTTTGATGTTATAATGATTCCAACATCAATATCTATGTCTCATACAAGCGCGAGGAGAAAAGCTGTAGAGAACGGAGCAAGATTAGCATCCATGCCAGGACTTACAGAAGATATGGCAATCAGATGCCTCAATGCAGATTATTCAAAAATAAGGCAAAGGACAAGGAAGCTTGTTGATATAATGACTGCTGCAAATTCTGTGCGCATCCTTACAGAAATAGGGACAGATATCAGGATGGATATTGCAGGCCTCAAATGTTCTGGAGAAAATGGAGGAATATTTGACAGATCAGGTACATGGGGCAATCTTCCTGAAGGAGAAGCATGCATGGCGCCCATAGAAGGAACAACAGAAGGCATTTTTGTCGTTGACATGACAATGGCAGGGGTCGGAAAAGTTAAGGATACTATAAAGATAACTGTAAAAAACGGCCTTGCAGTATCTATAGATGGGAAAGAAGAGGCAGAGAAACTGGCTGCGATGCTCAGGAGCATGGATGACAAGCGAGTGTATAATATCGCAGAAATTGGAATCGGCACTAATGACAAGGCAATGATTACAGGAAACACATTAGAAGATGAGAAAGTGATGGGAACAGCGCATATAGCTTTAGGAAATAATCTTAGTTTTGACGGCGGAACAATAGATGCGCCCCTGCACCTTGATGCAGTATTTGACAAGCCAACAATAATCATTGATGATAAGAAGGTTATTGAGGATGGCAGGTTTCTGGTTTGATTCTTCAGTTAGCAGCAATATAATACTTCTTTACATGAACTTCCTTTCCCAATCTCTTAGCTTTATCAATGGCATCTTTTGTGCCTTTGCTATCATTTACTTGAAAAGCATATAAACCATCGCAATCTTCCACAATCTTAGTATTTCTTGCATAATAACTTTCTATATTCGCTTTGCTAAATCCCAAATTGTCATATATGCAATCTCTGCATATCCTTGCAACTTCTTCCCATTGGGAGGTTACCCTTGCAGCCTGTTTTTTAGTAATGACCCCTTCCTCAGCTCTCTTAAAAAAATGTTTGCATAAATCCTCTAATCTTATTGGTAGATATAATCTTAGCTGTGTTCTAGGATTCCCTTTCCTAAGAACAACATCTGTTGCAATATAATCAACACCCAATGCCCCTCCATTAATTATTCCATCACCAGCTAAAATTATTTTTTCAACAGTTCTTTCTACATCCCTCTTTACTTTATCATTTATAGTTCTCCATGATCCACTTATTGCATACCAGCTCATAATAACTATTAGAAAAATTATCTATTTAAATAACTATTGCCAACTGAAAAACTTAAGAGATGTATTTGTTATTATCGAAAATTTCGCAAGAAATTTTATTGGGGTTTAATACCCCTCACTTCAGTGCGAAATTTTGGATTCCAAAAATTTGATAATCTATAATGCAAATCCGTAATACTCCACCATTTATGGTGGGGATAGGATTTGCTATCAATAAATTGTCAAATTTTCGTTATTTATACAGGAATTCTCCCCTTTCAGGAGATTTATACCTTTTGTTAAAATCTTTTCTGAACTCTTCAAACCTCTGCTCAACAATAGCCAACCTCATCTCTTTCATAAGATTCCGGATAAAATGCAGATTGTGATAAGTCGCAAGCCTTAATCCAACTGCTTCATTGAATCTCAGCATATGGTGCAGATAAGCTCTGGAATAGTTTTTGCATACAAAGCAGCTGCATTCCTCATCTACAGGCTTTTCATCATTCCTGAATTCCTTGTTCTTTATCATAAGCCTTCCATTTGATGTCATGAGTGTTCCATGCCTTGCATTCATTGTAGGAAATCTTGAGTCAAAGCAGTCTATGCCTCTTGCAACAGACTCTACAAGATCTGTAGGCTCTCCTACACCCATAAGATAAACCGGCTTTTTCCTGTCAATGAACTTCATGGAGTGGCTAAGTATGTCAAACATCTCTTTTCTTGGCTCTCCGAAAGCAAGCCCGCCTATTGCAATGCCGTCAAAATCAAGCGAGTTTGCGTGCCGTATGCTTATTTCCTTAAGATCATTGAATAATCCTCCCTGCACAATGCCAAATAAAAGCTGCTTGTCACTGCAGTTCTTGTCATGATAAGACTTGCATCTCTCTGCCCATCTCATTGTCCTGAGCAGAGTATCCCTGAATGTCTCATAACTATCTCCATACTTATTGACATGGTCAAGAACCATAGAAACATCGCTTCCTATCTTGTTTTCTATTTCCATAACATCCTCTGGAGTAAGAAAATAGTCCTTGCCGTCAAAAGGGCTTTTGAAAGTTACTCCTTTGTCATTTATCTTTCTTAAAAATCGCTCTGACAGCATCTGGAACCCGCCACTATCAGTGAATATTGTCCTGCCATAATTTATGAACTTGTGTATACCACCAAGCTTTTCAATAAGCTCAAGCCCTGGCTTAAGATACATTATAAAAGAATTTGATATGATTGCATCTATCTTCAGGTCATCAAGATCAGGAGAGCTTATCTGCTTTACAGCCCCTTTTGTCGCAACTGGCATGAAAAATGGAGTCTCAACCTTTCCATGCGCTGTCTTAAGGATCCCTGCCTTTGCATTGCCATCTGATGCTTCTATTTCGAACATATTGGAGAATAATGGGAGTTAGTTTAAAAAGATTATTAAGAATTGTATTTAATCAGTCATATAATAAAGGAGCACAAGCATCTTCAGGTCAAAACTCAATCCATATTACCAGTCATTATCAAGAATTCTCTGCCATACTTCCTCTGAAGACCTGGCCCATTCAACTTTTAATCTGTCAAACTCTATAGTGGACCAGATTGCCAATTGAGGTGCAGAATAACCCCCTTTATAGTCAAAGACAGGCACTCTTGATTCCCAATATCTCCAAAAAGCCTTATTCATTGACTCTTTTGTTGGCTTTCGGCCTTTCGCTTCCCTGTAGAATCCCCCTCCCACATGTGCCCTTTCAACAACATATGCCTTGTCTTCAGGTTTTATCTCAAAACTCAATAACATAGTTTCACTTTCCCTGCATATACCACGCATTAAATCTTTCCAAAGGTTTGGGAATTTAGGGTTTTCTAACCATGATCTGGGCTCTGGTTCTAAAAATCCTTCTGTTACAGCCTCATCCGTCGCTTCATAAGGAATGCCGTTTACTTGTTCTTTAATAAATCTGTGTATAGGGATTAATCCTGTTTTATCATAAATTCTTCCAGTCTCCATTAATCTGTATGCTTGTGGGTTAGTATAATGATATCCTATAATCTTATCAGATAATTCAGTCTTCATATTTAATCGAAAGTGCGTCTTAGTTTAAAAAATGTAAGTAAATAATCATAACAAGATTTTCTCAGCATCAATCAACATAGAAAGAGAGGTAGGAGCAGCACCAGCACCAGGACCAGTTAAAACATAACTTCCATCCCTGCCAAATTCACCCTCTGAAATTAAAACAGCATTATTAACTCCACTGGGGACCAATTCTCTAAACAAAGAATTGCTTCCTATATGCTTAAATCCTGCTGAAATATACCAATCTCCAATACTATACTTAAAACCCCAGATAACATCTTCTTCATTATTTGAATCTCTAGTGATAGAAACTATATATCTTCTACTAGAAGCTTCTCTTTCAAGTTTTTTTAACTGATTCATCTCAATTCTTTGGACTTGAATATCTCTTGCAGCCATTCTTTCAGAAACAAGGTTACAGGAATTAAACAAGATAGATGTTTTCATAGGAACGTCACCAGTAGCTTCTTCATTAATAACTTCCAGAAGATTTTCTGCCCTCGGTTCTGCATATCCTAATTTTTTTGCTTCTTCTACAACCTCTCCTAAACTTCTACCTCTAGACAACCCGTCAAAAATATAGTTTAATGTCCCATTTACAACAGCATGAATTTCTTCTACTTGCGGACCAACTCTTTCTTCTAAGTATCTTAATAATCTTGAACCCCCGCCAACAGTTGCGCTATAGCCTATTTTCCCATCTCTAATTGCTTCCTCAAGTTTTGAATAATAATTAGATAAGGCTCCTTTTTCGCAAGTTACAATAGGAACCCCTGCATCTAATGAGGTTTGAATATAATTAAAAGCAGTTTTTCCATTATCTAATGTTGGAATTGCCAGGAAAACTAAATCCAGTCCTTTGACTCGTGAGGGATAATCCTCTGTTTCTCCAATTTTATCATTGGACAAACCTTTAAAAAATCCTTTGGATCCCATAATCCATTCAACTTTCCATTTTTTAGAGAGGGTTCTTTTATAGAGTTCTGAACCAATATTCCCTTTGCCAATAATCCCCACTGAAATAGTTTTCATAATTTGATGGTAATATATTATGTTTTAATAAATTTTCTAAATCTTAGTGTATATCCTATTGAGTGGAATATGGCTGAAGAATATTATATTGAACAAATTGATGGGGCAAAATGCAACTTCAATCTATGGGAGAAAAAAGGGAATAGATACTTCAATATTGCTACTTGAAAGTCCATTGAAGCAAATTACAACAGACAAGGCGCAGCAATTGTTAAAGTTAACTTCAGCAAAAGAAGTTGCAGATTCTCTTGAAGGTCTTTTAGAATAAAGTCAAGTTCAAAGAACAAAGGGAAAGGAGTAAAAAATTGTTCTCCTACACATTCTTTTACATTCTTTAATAATTTAAGAGCTAGTTTAGCATTGTTATGAGATTTTTTATATGGTTTTCTGCTCAATAATTTCTCATCATGTCTTAAAGTCCATAAATGATCAATATATCTTTGAATTATTGCATCTAATTCTTTTAAATGCTTATGAAATTCCTTTTTATCTTGATCTAATACTATATAAATATTAAATAGAATGGTTAATTATAAATGTTTCGATAAAAAATTCGGAACATTTAAATATCTGTTATCCATAAATAAGGATATTGAGATTAAAAAATGGATAACTTTTAAATACTCTTGCTGAATACCTTTGTAAAATGGGAAAACAAATCTGTCTAACTGAAGAAAGATTTAATGAAATGGAAAAATCTGTTTTAAAACAGATTATGGATACGTCTAAGTTGATGATTGAAACTTTTAAATTCAGGATGCTATTTGGCATCCATGTTTCTCCAAAACAAGATGAAAGAACAATAAAAGGACTTAAAAAATTCAGGTCAGATAACTGGAATAAAGAAGTGAGTAGGACAGAAGCTTACAAAAGATATATAGATTCATATTGATTATTTTCTATTATTCGCCCATTTTTTGATTTCGTTTTCTTTTTCAATATCCCTTTTAGGCATAGGAATTATCTGGAGATTTAGTTCTTCACATGTTTTAAGGAATCCTCTATCTCCAGAATGGATCAAATTTATTTTTTCTCTCATAAAACCGCCAATGATTATTATATCTTGAATACCTATCTTCAGTTTAGAGTCTTTTGATGTCCTGAAAACTCTTTCATTAGCATCTTCTACTAGCAGTTCATAATCCTTATCTATCGATTCTTTTCTTTTAATTTTTCTCAAACCAAATTGATTTATCATCTTATCAAAAGCACTAATTGCCTCTTTTTTGCTGAAATTACACCTATTGATTAAAACACCAATTGTTTCTGGTCTGGAAATCTCATGATAATAAAATAAATTAGGAGGGAAGGTAAAACCTTTATTCTTAAATTCCTTGAACTCGGAATCAAAAACAATGATGAGATTTATGAGTGTGCTTGAATCCAAACCGTTTTTTATAAATCCTTTTAGATTAGCCATTCCACTTAATGAATAACATTTTACCTCCTTGATTTTTTTATTTTTGACCATTTTTAATTCAAAAGTATTGAGTCGCAGATAAGATTTATTAATTAAATCATTGGAGTTTATAAATTTAATTCATTGACTTTGCTTTTGTCACTTAAACTGGTTATATCCTAGAATTAACTTTGTTTACTCAATTCTTCCTCAAAATTAGCAAGGAACTGCTCCCAGTCTTCTTTATTTACAGATGCTCCGCATGCATGCTCATGGCCTCCACCGTATCCCTCAAGCCCGAAAAGCGCTTTTGCAAGAGCATCAGGAAGGTCTATGTCTTTAGGTGACCTGAGCGAGCATTTCATATCACCATCTTTTTCTCTTGCTATGATTATTATATGATTAGGATTCCTATACAGCAGTTCGTTTGATAGGTCACCTGTAAAACTAATCTTAGCTGCGACATAATTAAGGACAAGCAGCCTGCTTTTTTTCTGCTTCTGCTTATTTATTTCTTTATTAGCAAAATTCAACAGAGACTCATATTCCTTGTTAATCTTTTCAAAATATCTATAAATGTATCTGCCCCTAGGTGTTTCTTTATCCAGTATCTCGAACGGGCCTTCAATTCTTGTAAGTATCTTTGCGCATTTCAGCGCCTCACTTGTCCTGCCCTTAAGCACAAAGGCGAATATCCTTACCAGTTTCCCAAGCTCTGTATCAAATAAAGCTACTGGTGGATTTGTGATCTTTTTTGAAAGAAGCCGGGGATATTTCTCACAAAACTCGTCCTTGAAATCAGGCATATACCAGTCTCCTATGCACCCTGCCATTGCAATCCACAGGTCTTGATTTACAACCTGGTGGCAGAGATATGAAGCAGGGATATTGTTATGCGGATCAGCAACCCTGGGATTATAGTATTTTACCTTTGTCCTCTCCAGAGGCTCATGATGATCTATCCATATCACAGGAACATTGGCCTTGTCAATAAACTCCTGGTCAACAATAGCTATATCTACAATGAATATCTTGTCAGGCTGGTATTCCTCAACTTTCCTGAGAAATTTTTCATCAATCCTCGGATGCGCTTTTACAACAACCCCTTTTCCTTCCTTTATATACCTATAGAATAGAAGAAAAGAACAAAGCCCATCAGGGTCATCATGGAAAAAATAGAGAGGCCTCTTGCAGTTGTCAAGCTCATCCCTTATCTCTGCTATCTGCTTTTTTGTAAGTCCCATTCTCAGGAGAATATTAATCTGGAGGTGTATATAAGCTTTTGTATAAATAAGGCTAATATGAAACCCTCAGCATTTGAGCCAAAATTATGACCGTCTGTGCCATTATTGTCATTATTGTCTGACTGAAAGGAAGAGCAATAATGGCGGGCCAGACGTAGCCGACGAGGTTCCTATACGAAGTATAGGGTTCTGGTCGGTGAAGTAGGGCATAATTTTGGCATTGGTCAATAGGGTTTCATATTAGCCTATAAATAACTATTCTAAGGACCTTTTTACCATGTATAAAGTGTAAACGCAGTAAATTTATATAGTTACTAGATTATTTGTTTAAAACACCCTGTAATATTCAGCATAAGAGTCAAAAGGTGATTGATAATAGCTTGTGAATATTTAAGTGATAAAGTCATTTCAGTTGTTGCTTCACTTATTAAACAACAAAAGACAAATTTAGCTACGAGGATATTGTTAGATTATCATAACCATTTGAAAAAATCATTGGATATGACCTGTGTAGAAAAAGAGGAATATCTAAACAAGTATTATGAGGCTTATGTGAAATTATATGAACAGTTGTAATGATAATCAATTAACTATCTAAAATTCTTCATTATCGAAAATTTCAATGAATTATTAGGGTTTTATATTAGCCGATAAATTTAAATCATCTGCAGTAATTCCATTGATTATGGCAGATGATAGCAAGTATAAATCTGATTTAGAGCAGGCGCTTGTCACAATTTGCGGTGAATTTTCGACAGATATTAACAACAGCCTGACATCTGTGCTAAACTGCGTCTATTTTCTGTATCACGAGAGGGAAAAAGTCCCTGAAGAGATGAGAGGACATATAGAATTAGCATACAATCAATTCCAGAGATTTCTGGATTCAAAGGGGAATGTATCCAACGAATTCAAAAACATCTCCCATAAATATCCAGATCTTGCAAAAAAAGTGGAAGAGTACATCAGGAATAAGAATGGTATAGTTGAAAAGAAAGATGAAGTATAACAATATCCTTATGTAATAAGTAGGATATAAAAGAGCAGTAGCATCTTCAAAACTCTCAAAGGATATTAAGAAGGCTCTGTGTCCCCGTAGGGGGCTTCCCCCCACGACGAGCAGGATGTAAAAATAGAAGGAGTTTTGACTGATGATGCTACTGCTCTAAGAATAGTAGACTTATTACATACCAATATCCATTAACTATTTAAAATTCTTCATTATCCTAAATCTCAATGAATATTAAATCCAAATGCATTCTATGCAAGGGAAGGGACCCTCAGAGATATTGCGGCAGGATGTACTGCCCTATATTTGCAAAAGCTGAGTCAATGTTCAGGATAAGCAAGAAAATAACAAAAAAGGATTTCTTTGGCGAATCTCCTTCTCCATTTGTAGGAAGGTATGGCTACCCCTGCGTCAATGTAGGGATATTAAGCCCAGTGGATGTTGATAATGATATAGGACAGGATAATATCTGGAAATATGATGCTCCACGCTACTGGGCTTCTGCAGACTATAAGATTCCTCAGATAATAGACTTTAGAAGCTCATTGATAAATTCAAGGTTTAAGGCAGGAGTGATGGAGACAAATAAGCTTGTTGAGATAAGCCAGGAGATAGGCATGGCATCAAAGCCTGTGGAAGTAGAGATAAATCTTGAGCAAAAGCCGCAGTTCAGGATAAATAATGAATCATATCTTGCTCCAACAGGTCCAAATGCAAAACTTATGAAGGCAAAGATAACATCAAATCCAAGGATAGATACAAGAGTAGACAAGATTGTGAGTGATACAGACTTCAAATCACATGACGCTATGATATCACTATATAGAAAAGGTTTTGACGAAAATTTTGTGTCAAAAATATTGTCTGTAGGCAATCTGGGAATAAAAGGCAGGAGAAAGCTTGTGCCTACAAGATGGTCTATAACAGCAGCTGACGATACAATCGGGAAGGATATGATACAAAAGGTAAGAGACTATAAGCATAGTAATTATCTCAGTTTTTTCGGAAGCTTTCTTGGGAATTACTATATTGCGCTCTGCTTTCCTGATTGCTGGAGCTATGAGCTTTTTGAGACATATATGCCAAATGCATCATGGAACCAGAGCGAAGAACTACAATACACTACTGACTATGAGCCTTATTCAGGCAGGAAAGAGTATGCATACAACTGCGCAGGAGGATATTACGCAGCAAGGCTCCCAGTAGTGGAAAAGCTTGACAGCATGAAAAGACAGGCTGCTGTGCTGGTGATAAGAGTAATCACTGGAGAATATACAGCTCCTCTTGGCGTATGGGTATGCAGAGAGGCTGCAAGAAAAGCAATGGAATCAAAGCCTATTGAATTTGCATCAAGGGAACTGATGATAAGATATGCAAAAAGCCTGTTGAAAAAGAAGTTTGGCATTGATGGAGATATATTCTTTAAAAAGAGCAGGATTATTGAAAATGTTACACAACAGGCAAAAATCACTCAATTCTTAGCATAAAATGCCATTTTAGGCTAAACTCAGCGATAAATTTATAAAGTCCAGTGTCTGATTGTGTTCTGGAACCTATAATTTAAGAAATTTTGATTATTGATACGAGGTGAAAGCTAAATGCCAGAAGGAAGATGCATGAAATGCAAAAAACAAGTTGAAATCAAGGATTCAGAAGAAGTTGTAATGAAAAACGGAATGAAAGCAGCAAAAGGCGTGTGCCCTAACTGTGGAACAAAAGTATTCAGGATTCTTGGAAAAGCGTAAATTCTTTTTTTTTATTTTTATTTTCTTCTAAATATAGGAAATTTTAGTAATGTTTAAAAATATGTGTCTAAATTTAGTTTCTCATGGATATTAAAAAAGAACTTCCCTTATCAGTTGTGATATCTGCCCTGATTGTTGACAATAAAATTCTTCTTATAAAAAGAAAAAGAGGAGATTATGTAGGATACTGGGGACTTCCAGGAGGAAAGATTGAGAAAGATGAGCACTTGTCAGATGCTGCAGTAAGGGAGATATATGAAGAATCAGGCATTAAATCTGACTTTAAGGAGCATATTGGATTTGTATCTGAGCATCTTGTTGAAGATGGAGATATCATCAAGCATTTTCTTCTGCATATCTGCAGGCTTGACCCTATGGAAACAGAGATAAGAAATAGTGATGAAGGCAGGCTTGAATGGTTCAGTATGGATAGTCTTGAACAGATGAAAAACAGCATAATACCCAGCGATTATCTTATGATTGAAAAAATGATTCTGAACAATGGATCAAACTATTACAACTGCATCCTTGAGAAGATAGGAGATGAGCATATATTGAGAAAGTTTGAATAATGCCTATTGGACTCTGATTATATAAGATGAAATTATAGTAAGTATTCAGTCTGTTATTTAAGGAACACTAGCATCTTCAAAACTCTTGATGTATTTTTAGATAGCTCTGCGTCCCCGTAAGGGACAACCCCCCGCGACGAGCAGGATGTAAAAATAGAAGGAGTTTTGACCTCATGATGCTAGTGCTCCTTTATATGTGTCTAAATATATACAAATCATAGATATTCATTAATATATCTGCCCATCTGCTCTGCAATCACTGGGCATATCTCCTCAGCCATTGGTATATAATATGAAATACAGTCATTGATCTTTCTTTCAATGCTTTCAGGGCTGAGGCATTCAAGTGTTTCTATGTTATGCAGTGTATCGCATAATTTTATCATCTTTATGTTCATTGGCGCTGAGCTTAGCCGCTTCTTGTACTGCCCCCTGCTAACATTCCTTGTCAGCAGATAGACTCCATGCGCAACTTCCATGCCAAAGGTATTGTGAATCTCGCCATAAGTTAAAGAAGTGTCCTCAAGCGTATCATGCAGCCATGCAATAGCTTGTGAAACATCATCATTGACCCCCAATTGCCTCAAGTACCTGACAACACCTTCAGGATGGACTACATACGGTAATTTGCCTGAGGTTCTGAATTGCCCTTCATGATATATTCTCGCATATTCTTCTGCTAGTGTTTGCATCATTTTTAGTCACTCTATTTCATTAAGTATAGTTTCAATATCTGCTGCTTCTGCTGAAGCACTTTCATGCCTTTCTTTAAGCTTTTCGAGAGCGCTTCCACTTATCTTTTCCAGAGAGCTTTCCCTTGTGTGATAATATCTAAGAGGAATCTCTCCCATATCAAATCCATATACATAGTCTGGATGAGGCTCATTTGCGCCCCATCGCTCATTCTCATCAGAAATCTTTGATATCCTTGCAAAAGAGCCTTTAGATATCTCATCGTATTCCCTATAAAATTCATCTCCTCCAGGAACAGCCCTTGTAATGTGCTTGTTGGTCATCACTAATTCGCCTACTTTGTACTTTGGTTCTCTGGGAGCTGCGCATCTTTCTGCCTCTTCAATTGATCCATATTTTTTTTGGCATACAGGGCATTCATATTCTATGGAATTAGATACTATCTCCCTTATTTTTTGTTTACTTCCCATTCTGATTACCTCCTGGTTGATTTTCTGTCTTTTATTCTATTCATCTGTCGGGTCATGTGTGTATTCATCAGTAGGGTCTGATCCATCTTTCAGGCAATCCATCATAAATTGATAGATCCTTATTCCGCACCTACTCGCTGCCAGGGATGCATATACCTCTCCTGGAACTGCCATCTCATAAGGCTCTTCACTAGGCCTCTCATACTCATCAGGCACTTCATCAGGCATCTTTTTCCAGTATTCATCAATATACTGCCCACAGTCTTCTATTGTCTTGTGGAGCGAACAGCCGTCTGGCCTTGTTCCCCATCCGCTTTCAGATTCTAACCAATCCTGCCTTACTACAACTCTTTTTTCCAGATTTATGGTATTAGTGTTCATGTCTCTCACCTCAATAAGGATAGAGTGCCTGGATAATAAATAATTTAAACTAAGATGATATAGATGTAATATAACAGGTTATAACATAGAAAGATTTAAATAATAATCAATATATTGGCAGCATATGGAGAAAAAACTGACTGCGCAGGGGCCTAAGGACAGGAAGTCATATACTGTGACGCTGCCAATAGAATGGGTAAAAAAGCAAGGGCTTGACAAGACAAGATCAGTTGAGCTTGATGTAGCAGGCGGCAAGGTCATTATCTCAGCGCATAAGGAGCTAAAAGATAGGGTCCTGATTGATGGAGAAGACTATTCAAATGGCATAATTAAAGTTCTCCAGGGATTATATAGGGCAGGAGTAAATGAGATAAGGCTTAATTTTACAGATAATAAGATTATTGAAGATATCCTGGATATAATTGAAAAGAAGCTGATAGGGTATGAGATACTGGAACAAAAAAAGGATTATATGATAATAAAAGACATCACAAGGGAATCTGAAGAAGACTTTAAGGTTATTTTCAGGAGAATCTTCCTGCTGCTGCTTGAACTTTCTGAGAGCGGGGATTTAGTCCAGACAAATGCGCTTTGCAGGAATATAAAGAAACTGATCAATTACTGCCAGAGGATTCTTGTAAAGAAAGGGCATGCTGAGTTCACAAAAACATCTTTGTATTATCTTGTGCTGGACAGGCTTGAAAAACTTAAGGATGAGTTCAACTGGCTGCTGCAGATTACTATACCAGCTAAGAAAGTGCCTGATAAACTTAAGGATGTCAATGACCTTATGCGGAAAGCATACGAATTGTTCTACAAATATGATGCAAAAAAGTACAGCACTTATGAATATAAGACATACCTGTTAAAAAACGAGATAAAGATAGAAGATAAAGTAGATAAAGCTACTATGCATCTTCACAATCTGGCAAGGATACTCAATTCATTATATGGAGATATATTTATGCTGAAGTTTGATGAAAGATAGGGAAT
>DAOVBM010000026.1 GCA_030670545.1 Candidatus Woesearchaeota archaeon | reverse complement strand
ACAGATTATCTGAACATTTGTTTTATCTTTTAGCTTTTGGGTAATATCCCTCAGTTCCATTCTTTCTTTTTCTGTTCTCATTGAACCAGACAAAAAAATCTTCATTTTATTTCCCCTCATTTATTTTATTGTAAATCTCTGTTTCTGTATCAAGAACATTCCATGTTGGATTCTCTTTAAATCTTTCCATTTTATTGTGTGGTTTATTTAACACGTATTTAAGATACAGATTTGTATACCCCAAAATTACCTTGTCATATCCATCTTTAAGTTTAAGATTCGTTAAAATTTCTTCAGGATTTTCATCGCTTGTTTCTATCTCCAAAAAATTTCCTAGCTTATGTACTTTATCTAGCATAAAACTGATTGATGATTTTTTAAATACCTTTCTATTTTTCTTAATTGTTATATATTCTTTAAGCCTGTTATTAAAAAGGATCTGCTTAAGATTTTCAAGATTAATCAAAGTAAAGGATAATATCTCTTTGCTGTCTAATCCAAGTCTATTAAAAAGCTCAACCAACCGAGTTATATCTTTAATTGGGAATTCAAATCTTTCTTCTTCTATATACCATTTTTCTTTTCGGTTGGGAGTATGAAAAATTGTTTTGAATTCAAAACATAAAGGAACTTTATTCTCATATCTTATTCTGATTACATGATCTATTTCAAAAAGGTGTCCATTGTCAAAATCAAAATAAATATCTTCCTGACTTATAGAATCAATAAGTTCAGCCCCATATTCTTTTAGTATTTTTTCAACTTCAAAGGGATTCTCCATATACTTGATCTTAATTTCATTTTCATGTGCCATTTTCTTTATGATTCTATTTTCATGTAATTTTGTTTGTTTATATAAAAATCAATATATGCTTTCTTTAACAAAGCTATAATTCTTTTTAAGCTTAATGAATTATTTATTGAAATTTTGTGAGATATTTGGTACTTCTGGAACCTCTGTAGGATATCAAAATAAGGAACATTTTTCTCTTTTAAAGAACCAAGGATATCTTTATGTTGCTTATATTCACAAAGTTCTTTTTCACTAAAATTTTGCTTCTTTAGATAACTATAAAGGGGTGTTCCTGGAAAAGCTCTTAAAATATTGAAATTTGCCTCATCAGGATTTAGAAATTTAGCAAATTCTATTGACATTTCGATATCTTCTTCTGTTTCTTGAGGGTAACCGATTGTGAAAAATGTTTTGGTCTTAACACCTAGCCTCTTGCAGAAGTTAATTACCTTTTTAGCATGGGCTTTATCTATCTTTTTTGTTACAAATTTTTGTATTTTCTTAGAACCTGATTCGATTCCAAAGCCTATTTTATAACAGCCTGCATCAGCCATACAACACAGGATTTTTTCATCCACGTCAGATATTCTTGCAAGGCACCGCCATTTTAATGAAAAAGGAAGGTTTTTTAATTGTTCACAGAATCGGACTAATTTAGATTTATTAAATGTAAAATTATCGTCTACAAAATGTATGCTATTTACATTATATTTTTTATTAAGATGCTTTATCTCTTTAATTATATCTTCAACCGACCTGTATCTAATCTGATTCCCGGAAATTTTTGGGACAGAACAGAATACGCAATTATTATTGCAGCCCCTGCTGCCTGAGATTGAAGATTCAATTAGACTACCATTATCATAAGGATCATTGCTAAATAAAGATCTGTCAATGAAGGGTAATTTATCTAAATCATTGACCCTTAAAATTTCTCCTGTTTTAATATTATGATTTTCATTGTAGCAAATTCCTTTTATTTTAGTTAAATCTGTATTTGGATAAAAGTCAAGGAATCTTGCAAAAGATTCTTCTGCCTCTCCCCTAAATACTATATCAATATTAGGATTTTCTTGCAAAATCTTTTTTGGAACTAAAGTAGCATGAGGTCCGCCACAAATAACAGTGATATTCGGGTGGATTAAACTAATCATCTTTTTGGCGAGTCCATAATTTGCACTAATCAAACTAATACATACAATATCCGGATTCTTAAGTTTGATTTTTTCGCTTAAGCCAAGGATTCCTATTCTTTCTGCTTCACAATCAATCAACTCTACAGAAAAGCCTTTGCTTCTTGCAATTGTGGCTAAATAACCTAATCCTAAAGGAGCTGTAGTAAAATAGTTATCTGGCTGGATTATGTCATAATTAAATATAGGGGTAGATATGAAAATAATTTTTTTGCTTTTATTTATAGATTCCATACAAGGGAAAAGATTCTAATTTGCTTTAAAAGTGTTGTGTATGTTTTTTGATGAATCTATAAAAATTAGCGTTTTGTTGACTATTTTAAAAATTTCTATATCGATTATTTTTCACTACCCTAATCTCACAAATCCCTCCTTCTATAATAAACAAGATTTATATATTACAACATCTAAAATAGTCAAAAAAGAGCTGAAGCAAGCTAGAGAAAGTTATTTCTTTTTAGTCAAAAGTAAATTAATGAGAATTGTGGAATTACATGGTTTTAATCCATCTATAAACTTCAAATAAGTCTTCAGCGATTAAATCAGCGCTAAGTTTTTTATCTTTTAAAAAATTATTTCTTTTTATAATTACTGTTTTAAAACCTACTTTCTTCGCTGGTTTTGAATCAAGTATTGGATCATTTCCTATCATAATTACATTAGATGATTCAATATTAAGTTTATTCTTTATCAATTTGTAGAATGTTTCATCCTTTTCTACATTTAATTCTTTTGATATAAAGAAATCATCAAAGAAGTCATAAATGCCTTGTTTTTTGATAAAATCTTTTGATTTATAAAAATATACCCCACTGCTTGCAGTGGCTGGGAGTGGGCAATGATTATATGCAAGGTATATTTTTATGACCCAAAACCCAATGTAAGATTATACCCCGCCGCTTGCGGCGATTGGGTTTTTGATTTTGTTGTAGTAGCATATATTCTATAACCCTCTTTTTTTAAAATATATAAAAAAGGCAGTGTATCTGGGAACAAAGAAGGAAGATTTGTAAACATAATTGCAAAAAACTCATAAATCTGATGATGATTCTCAAAATTTTCCCCTAACAGTCTGAATGTTTCTTTCCATAACATCAATTCATTGTGTTTTTTAAATTTTTTATGGATAATACAATGGGCATCATTGAAGGCATTACAAAACTTTTTGTAAGGTATATCTAATTCCTCTGAAAAAATAAAGTTAAGACCTGTTATCTTGCTTTCTAAATTAAATAGTGTATTTGAAATATCTATAATTATTACAGGTTTCATAATAAAATAGTATCAATAAAACTATATAAATTTTCCTAAATTGTTGGCTAATATGAAACTCCTATCAAAAACCGAAAAATATAAATATCTCTTGTTATATCCGTTGATATAACATGATGAAAACAAAACAAATACTAAGATTTCCAAGGCTTGATACTGTTCTTAATGTAGAGAAATTTATAAGAAAGCATGATGGAGAATTTAAGAAAAGGGCATTATGGGAAAACCTGCCCAAGAAGATGATGTACCAGACATTCTGTGTTGTAATTGACTATTTGCTTTATTCAAGAAAAATTTCAATAGATTCTGAAGGCAAAATAGGCTGGATACATTATCCACAAAAGGTAAAAGAGCATTTGAAAAACAAGGAACTATTTTGGAGTGAAGTATGAAACTGTCTTCAAAAGTTAAATTTCTGGATATTAAATTAAAAAAGGCTTTCGAAGAGTTGAAAGAATCAAAAGATAATGAGAAGCAGTTATATGAATGGTTAGTAAGAGCGTTTAAAGACATAGAAGCCAACGCATTTTGCGGGATACAAATACCTAAAAAGCTGATTCCAAAAGACTATCTCCAAAAATATAATGTTCAAAATCTCTGGAAATATAATCTTCCTAACGCATGGCGGCTTTTATATTCAGTTGAGAATGGAGAAATAATTGTAGTTTCTATAATTCTTGAATGGTTGAAGCATAAGGAGTATGAAAGAAAGTTTAATTATTAATTTTTACCTCTTAACACCTGCAAAGTGTGGTAATTGTAATCTGCCATTAATCAGTATAAAATCCACCCCAGTTTAAAAAATCAACAAGATTTATATACTATTAGTCTGAATTTTATACACATGGCTCCTGCTGACAAGATAAGCAGTATATTAGACAAGCTTAAAGTGCTTAGGAAAGAGAGGACATATACTCTTGATAATTTCTATAAAATCAAGAGAGAGATGCAGCCTCATATTGAGAGCTATAAATGGCATATAGATGAATTCATGATTCTTGCTGTTAAAAAAAATAACCTGTTTAAATACAAAATAGTAAAAAAAGAGCTGAATTCTCTTATTTCCATGCTAAATTATATAAAAACCCTGCTTAAAAAAAGAGAGTTTGTTGATCAATTTAACAGGCAAAATGTTGATATAAGCAAGATTAATAAAGCAATTGAAACAGAACTGCTCTGGGTTAAAGATTTAAAAGCGCATAACAAAGAATGCAGAAGAAAGATGAGGGCAGTTAGAAGATTGTTGAAAATGGGAATTGAAAAAAAAGTTTTTGAGCAGGCAATTGCTGAATGGGACAATGAACAGATGGATTTATCGCATTTAGATAGAGTTGAAGACAATCTTGAACAAAAAGCAGTTGAAATAGCAAGACAATACCCAGAAACTGTAATGCACAGGATGGGGATATGGCAGAGAGCAACAGTATATGCCATTGCAGTACTGATAGGTCTTGGTGTTTACACAGCAGATATAAACAAGAGAGGTTTTGTTGGTTTTGGGAATGTTGTGATGGCTGAGGAGGTTCATGATAAGGCTTTTTATGATAAGTTGGCGAAGCAGGCTGAGGCTATAGGAGCATATGATAATCCTTATAAAGTAATTCAAATATTAGAACCATATAAATTAGATCAACAAAATTTAAATAGTAATTTTTTTAATGAACTAGGTCTTGCATATATCAAATATGGCAGAAAAAATGAAGGTTATGATATGCTCAAAAAAGCTTTTAGCTTAAATAATACAGACCCAGCTATTGCATGGAATCTTGGAGTACAATCTTATAAAATAAAAGGAGATATACCATCCTCAAAAAGATTTTTTAATATTTATATCCAGTTAGGTGGAAAACAAAAAGATAAAGCACAAAAATATATTAATCATTTTATAAAAAAAGGTTATTAAAAAAGAGGTAAATAATGAAATCTAAGGATATAGTATTATTATTAACAATTAGTTTATTTTTCTATATAGGGCTAATTAATATTTCATTTGCAACAGAAGAAGTAGATGATTTAGATTCAATGTTAAAAACAAATCCACAAGCAGTATCTACACCAAATTTAGCAAGTGATCCAGCAACATCTAAACAGTATTGGAATCAACTAAGCGACAATCAAATAAACGACCTCTACGAGAACCATATGGACAACTTCGGAGACAAATTCTCAGAAGATTGGGGTAAGAAAGGGGTGAATGTCGATCCTCCCACTGGTTCTAGATATGATTCTAATAATAAACAGCTTACTTTTCCGGATAATACAAAAGTGAATCTTGATACTATGCAAGGCAGGAATATTGAATTTAGGGAAGGCAAAGTTTTTATCGACGGAGACCAATACTCCAACGCTCAGAACATCCAGGGCAATCCAGACGGTTCTATCACAGCGTCATCTGCTGATTTCATACAATCTGATCGCACTGGCATATGGAATGGAGAGGGTATAATAATCTATCCTTCTGGAGATATTTATATCCAGAGGGCAGATGTGATAGACAGGGGGACTACTCTTGTTTATGATGTGGACGTATACAACCAGACCGGCATAAGGTTTTATGTTGAAAGCGCTGATAATGTGACATCTGATTGCATAGTGTTTGGGAATGTCTCACAGACTACTTTTTACATAACAAATAATTTTGCGCAGGCAGCATCTATTGACAATATCAGCATAACAGACTGTTATGACATCTATTCTTCTGTTGAACCTATACTTAATGGCAGTATAACAATAAGCAAGACCTCGGCAAAATACATCTTGGAAAATGCAACTCTAAAAATAGCAAATGAGATATTAGTATCCAATAACACAGCAGTTGTGAATGTTGATATAAATGGAATCAGCTGCATGCAAATAAACCCTCCTGCAACATACTACAAAACCTACAATGATATAAGGAAAGACTTTGCAATATACATCTATCAGGAGCCATACAAGCTGTGCTTTGAGAAGACTGCAGAAGATGGCATGATAATTCCTACTACTCAAAGCAATTACGGACTCATCAACTTCATAACAAACACTCTATACCTCAATGGGAAAGCTCAGTATCTGAGATATCCGTTCAAAGAATCAATCACAGAAGTAAACTTCAGGAGTGTATATGACGGGCAGAAGGCAGATGCAAAGACAATCATCAATCTGGATACAGCCTCATTATCAATAACAAGCCTTTCAATAGAGCAGTCAGAGGGATTAAGATCAATATCAAGCCCTGCTGAATATATAACACTTATAGAAGAAGATACAACTACATGGGCAAACCTCTCGCACAAAGAGATAGAATCGACAAATATAGCGAACTTTTACATAGACGCTCTATTAGCTGCAAATATAATGAGGACAGGATGGCATGAGATATATCCTTACAGTGAGGCGTTCATAATAAGCTATATCCATAATCTGGAAGAAGAAGAAAATACTATATTAGGAGTTTCAACATGAAAAAAGCGCAGGTAACATTTTTCATAATAATAGGGCTGACATTGCTTATTCTGGCAGGGCTCATATTCGCGCTGGTTCCTGAACTCATAACACCAAGGCAGGCTCCTGGCAATCTCCACTCATTCATACAGAGCTGCCTAAAGCAGTCTGGAGAAAGGACAATCCATCTCATAACAATTAGAGGGGGATACATAAATCCTCCACAGACAATGGAAATAAACAACTTCAATATAACTGTCCTTAAGGATGACACTCATAATTTTGTGCCTGACATGAACATGATAAAATCGCAGATTGAGTTCCAGTCTAAAGAATTCTTCATAGGATGCATAGATGATTTCAGCAGTTTCAGGGGAGATTTCCAGATAGGGACACCACAGATAACAGCAGATATCAACACAAACAGCGTATTCATTAAACTGAATTATTCTGTGCAGGTCGCATACAAGGATCAGCTAAAGACATACAGTGATTTTGTCATTACAATAGATAATATCCAGCTGCCTGCTGTATTCTCAGCAGCAAATGAAACAATAGAGCAGATGATAGAAAAAGGCATGTATAATCTCACCCTGTTGAAATCATTGAACATAAGGACAAAAGCAATAGACTATAAGGATGCAATAATATTTGACTTCAATGACAACAATCTTGTGCATCTAGTGTATGCTGTGAGATAGGGAGTTATCTCTTTCTGTATCCAAACTTCTTATCATACCTCTTGTGGTCTATGACATCAAGAACAAAGGCAATAATCTCTATTTCACTTTCTCCTTCTGTGAGTGTATAGAGCATACGCCAGAATCTTGGCAGCTCCACCCTAAATAGATTAGTTACCCTATATTTTTTCTTGTACTCTTTGGGTATCAGCCTTTTTGCAATAGGATTGCCATGATGAATATTTGCCTTAATAAGTGCAATCTTATGGTGTATTGCCCGAAGAATCATATCCTCATTTTTTGAATGTGAAGCCTGCTGATTTAGATATGTATAAACCTCTTCTGCTTCCTGAGATAATATAACTTTGATTATCTTATGCATAAATCAAAGGAATAACCTGATTATTTATAACATCTATCCAATAAATTTCGTAAGATTTCCGGTCAGACTTCAAGACCTTTGCTTATTGCATTTCTTAAATTTGTATTTGTATTGTGTATCCAGGTAATCCCCATAATAGTCACTGCAATCTTATTGCTTTCTTCCAGATAATTAAGAATTACTTTTAATGTGTTATGATTTACCTGCTTTGGCAATTTTCTCTTAAGCTCTGCAATTGAGGTTATACTTCCATCCATATCTTTTAAAGTATCTTCTACCATTATGACTGTATTTAAAGTTGGGGAATGCTTTAATTTCTGGATTTGCATGAGTTACACCTTTATAACATATTATTATCAGTCAATAACTAAGAGATACGAGTTGATATATAAATCTTTTGGTAATCTTCACAGATTATTCAAAACACTAAAAACACCCCAAAATTTATATAATCCAACTTCAAGAATAATTGCTATGAGGCTCTATATCCTGTTAATCATTTTGGTTTTATTAACCTCTGCAGCATATGCACAGGAATGCGTACGCATCATAGGGGGAGAAAGGATAAACTCAAGCACTCTTTTATGCAAGGGTACTTATCTTATTGACACAACAATCGAGATAACCTCAGACAACATATTCCTTGACTGTGACATGGCGCAGTTAAAAGGCACTTCTCCAATAAGCGCGATAATAGTGGAAGGCAAGTCAGGAGTGAGGATAAGAAACTGCAATATCTCCGGATTCAATAATGCGATATACCTCAGCAATGCAAATGAAAATTCGATCACAGGAAATATAATCACTGACAACAATAATGGTATAGTTCTTCAGAATTCTCCAGACAATCTTATAGAACAGAACACTTTCCAAAACAATATCAGGGACATATTCAATTTCACTGTAGAATTGCCTGAACAAGAACCACAGCCTGAACAGATCATCTCACAAACACAACTCCAGATTCAGCAGGAGCATGAATCAAATCAGCTGTTCAATGACTTAAAGCAGAGGTTTGAGAAGTACATCAACACCTCAAAAGAGAATATCCTCATAAACAGGACATTTGAATATGATGAAGCCTCAAATACTACAACTGTAAAGATTATCATTTCAGTATCAAAAGAAGCAGTAAATTTCACATATTATGAAAAGATACCTAAGTGCTTTGCCATATATACTAAAGAGGTAGTATTCAAAGATACTGGATTCAGAGTTATTCATGATGATATAATAGTCAGGTGGGATGTTTCACAAATAAGCAAAGAAAAGATCATAGAGTATGCGATTAACAAAAAGATATTCAAAGATTGTGAAGAGCTGTTTGAAGGATTTGGCTTTGGCGAGATATATGAAGAAACAAAAAAGAAGAACTATGCAAAAAACACATTTCTGATAATATTAAGCATAATTATCATTGCCTCTGTCATGTTCTATAAAAATAAGAAAATAGCAAAGAATAAATATGTAAAGAGATATAAGCCTTAAACATGAAGCTTAAAATAAGTATACTTATCCATTACTTCTTAATTATATCCTTTATTTTATTAAACATACTTGATTTCTTTAATCTTCTTGCGCCAGACCTTGATTATGTAAAAAAGCTAATCTCATGGACATTATTGATATGCGTCTTTTACAGCATCAATTTCACAAGGATGATATTTGGGTTTGATGACAAAAGAATAAATTCAATATTAATTACATCATTTATCTTGCTGGCATTCAATAAATTTATTGCAATACTGTCATTTTCAGAAAAAGGGCCATTATTCAGGGACCTGCTCAATTTAATCGCTAATAATGCAGGAATCATTGCGCATTTTACTTTTTATATGGGCGCTGTCTCATTATTGCTGCTGTGCGTATATGCTGCATGGAAAACTGATATCAAAAAAGGCAGTATTTTAGGTATGCTGCATGAATCAGGGAAAAGGCCCTCAAACCTGATCCATATCTTTTTCAGGTCATTAATCATACTGCTTGTAATTGCTGTATTCTACCAGCTGCTGTTTGATCCTATTCTCGAATGGCTTGCAATAATAATAGACAGCTCACTGGTAGTATTAGGATTAATAGTATATTCTTATTATTGCCTTAGAAAAAACAAGATAAAGATTCATGAGAGATTGCATCTTGGAAAGATAATTGACAGCGTATCAGATATTGGCGAGAATATATATCTTAAATTTGTATCATTGTTCTATAAAAAGAAAACAGTATTGCTTGGATTCCTTGGCATATTAGTGCTTCATCTTATCATTGACTTAAGCAGCATATTTCTGCATTATATTTTTCCATTCTATAAATCATTTTACATTAAAGTATTAGGCGGAATGATTACTGAAAACATATTCAGCCTGATGATAGCTGCCTTTGCTGACAGCATGCTTACAGGCATTCTATCATCTTTTGTATACATAATCTCATCTTTCGGAATGTTATTATTGCTTATTACTCCTGCTTATTTATGGTATAATTATGCAATACATAAAAAAATACAGATCTCAAAAAACTGGATATGCATCCTGTTATCAAGCGCAGCAGCATTGATAATTTCAAGAGTGTATAGCATTGCCGCAATAAAAAGCAGCATGCTGACAGGAGTGATAATCCAGACATCAACTGCGCAGAACATAGCATTATCATTAATGATACCTGCAATTGTATATGCCTTATCCTATCTATTATTTAATAAAATCAGGAGGATATTGAGTCTCACATCTTTGATAGTAATAAATCTCTTCCTGGGATTATATGTTTCTTTATTTATTTTAAGCGTGTTTTATTACTATACTACTTCAATTATCTCATTATTGATGAACAATAATTATCTTATTGCATCTTATGTACTTTTTTTCTTTGTAGTAAATATCCTATTTTACTTTTTTGGATTCATTTACTTCATCATCATAACTATTAAAGAATCATTAACAAGCAGTATCACCTGAATACTGAAAGCACTGTGTTCTGCAGCTCTTCCAGACTTTTAGGCCGCGTTTCTATGATATTATCAATCTCATCTGCTATATCTTCTATTTTATCACCACACCTGACTCTTACAAAATAATGTCCAAAAACATAAGAGAAATTACCTAAACAATAAGCAAGATAACGTTTGCTTTTATCCTGTTGTTTTCCTTTGTCAGGATTAATAATACTCTTGATCAATCTGCTTCCATTCCTTTCAAGAGATCTTGCTATATCATAATACAATGGACTGGACTTTGTTATCTTACCCACATTTTTCAATCCCTTAAAATAAGTCAGGCTCCACTCTCTATCAAAGCAATATAATTCTTTTGGGTTTCTCCCAGCCCTGGCTTCTGATTTTTGTGATTGTATTGCCAGATAATCTGCAATTCCCTCATCTATGCATCTCACTATGAATGACTCTTCAAACTCCTTTTCTGACAAACTGCCGCTAAATCCTTTTTCCAATCGCTCACCAGCTTCCATAAATATTGGGTATCTTTGTCCTATGTAGCCATGTCCTAATTCATGCAATAGCATATATTCTGAATATGGGGAATTCTGTAGATTATCATCTCCAAGCAATATTGTATGGCTTTTTCCATAGTATAATGAATCTTCACGCCGAACATATGCCTGAAAAAGTCCTTTGAGGAATACTTTAGGAGAATATCTGAACCCTTTTACATATTCATTAAACCTGTTGGCAAATGTATTCTTCAGGATTCGGGGTGTGCGCCCATATGAGCTGCCGAGCACCCTTTCTATTTGACTAATCTCATCCATTAGGAAAAATAAAAGCAAGGTCATTTAAATAGTTTGTTGATTCCGTAAGTAAAAAGTCAAATGTAATGGAGCACAAGCATCTTCAAATCTTGGGATGAGTTATTAGAAGGCTCTGCGTCCCCGAAGGGAGCGTCCAATGTCATTAAGTTAAGCAAATAGATTAGCCTTTAAGATGCAGCCTCTCCAAATCTTTCCTAATTCTTTTCTTTTCCTTTGCGAATGCTAATGGCCGTCGCTGGAACAATGGTGGAAGCAGGCAAAGGATTGATTAGGATTGATTTGAATCATAAGAAAATCTTGAATAAAATACCTTCACTTAATGACATTGAGGGAGCGTCCCCTCGCGACGAGCAGGAATTCGAAATTGAGAGAGTTTTGACTGATGATGCTGGTGCTCCTTGAATAGCAGACTTTTTACTTACTTGATTTCGATATATTTATAAACCCCTGTATATTCCCCAGCAATATTACTAGAGTTCCCGTAGACTATTGATAGTAATCAGAACCCATACATCATCAATAGGAGGGTGGAGGTCATATCAGATGGACAAGAAAGAAGTTGTAATAGCATTAAAGAAAGCGAAAGAGATTTCTCAAAAACGTAATTTTAAACAGACAGTTGATCTTATTATAAATCTGAAGGATCTTGATCTTAAGAAGCCTGACCACCAGCTTAATCTATTTGTGCTTTTCCATTATGGTATTGGGAAAAAGATTTCAGTATGCGGGCTTGTAGGGCCTGAACTGCTTGAACAGTCAAAGCAGGTTTTTGAAAATACTATACTTGTTGATGATTTTGGAGAATACGCCAAAGATCCGAAAAAGGCAAAGAAGCTTGCCAGCCAGTTCAATTATTTTGTTGCTCAGGCAAATATCATGCCAAAGGTCGCTGCAGCATTCGGCAGGGTACTCGGCACAAGGGGAAAGATGCCTAATCCAAAGGCAGGCTGCGTAGTGCCTCCTGGAGCAAATCTCAAGCCTTTGCATGAGAAACTGCAAAAGACCGCAAAGGTCATTGCCAAGACAGCTCTTATGGTACAGTGTTCTGTAGGAAATGAAGACAGCCCTGATGAAGAAATAATTGACAATATCATGAGCATATACAGCAATGTTATCCATCATCTTCCTAATGAAGAGAATAATATCAGGAGTATCCTATTGAAGCTTACAATGGGGCCTGCAGTTGTAATTGGAAAAAAGTTATCTGTAGGGAAAAAGCTTGAAGCAGTAAAGCAGGAAAAGAAAGCTGCTGCGAAAAAGGCTGAAACCAAGGAGACTGCAGCTGAAGAGAAAAGTGCAGAAAAGCCTGAACCTGCTGAAAAAAAGGAAGAAAAGCCTGAAGAAGCTAAAAAAACCAAAAAAAAGGTTGAGTGAAAATGGCGCATGTAGCAGAAAGTAAGAAAAAGGTTGTAAAGGAATTCACTGATCTTATTAAACAGTATCCTATCATAGCATCTGTTAATATGGAGAACCTGCCTGCAGCGCAGCTTCAGAACATGAGAAAGACGCTGAAGGACAAAGTTGTGCTCAAGATGACAAAGCGAAGGCTTATGAAGCTAGCGCTTGACCAGATAAAGGATAAGCCAGGCATTGACAAGCTTAAGGAAGAGCTTAAAGGCATGCCTGCATTGCTTTTCACAAAAGAGAATCCATTTTCATTGTATAAGACAATTAAAAAAAATAAGAGCCCTGCTCCTGCAAAGGCTGGGCAGATTGCTCCAAACGATATTATCGTCCCTGCAGGGCCGACATCTTTCAGCCCTGGGCCTGTCATAAGCGAACTTGGAGCGCTTGGAATCAAGACAGGAGTTGAAGCAGGCAAGGTCGCTGTAAAAGAAGATAGTGTTGTAGCAAAAGAAGGGGATGTGATAAGCCATGAGCTTGCTGGAATGCTTACAAGGCTTGGCATAATTCCTATGGAAATCGGGCTTGATATAGTCGCTGTATATGAAGGAGGAACAATATACTTAAAAAATGTTCTTGATATAGATGAAGAACAATTCATTTCAGACATGGAAAAAGCAGCGCAGTGGGCTTTCAATCTCGCTGTTGAGACTGCATATCCATCAAAAGAGACTATTGGATTGCTTGCTGTAAAAGCATTCAGCCAGGGAAAATCACTTGCGCTGGAATCAGGATTTATGGCAGATGCTGTAGTCGAAGAGATGCTTGCAAAGGCGCACAGGCAGATGCTTGGCCTGAAAAGCGTTGCAAAGATACAATAATATTCATTTCATGGGATTGTAAAATATCTCATGATTCAATGAAACATCATAAACTCAGGATAAGGAGGAAGATAAAATGGAATACATATACGCTGCAATGACAATTCACAAAGCTGGTGGCAAAGTTGATGAAGCTACAGTCAAGAAAGTAATGATAGCTGCAGGTGCGACCCCTGACGATGCAAGGGTCAAGGCTTTGGTTGCTTCACTTGAAGGAGTGAACATTGATGAAGCTGTAGAGAAAGCTGCTGCTGCTCCAGTTGCTGCTGCTGCTCCAGCTGCTAGTAGTGAAGAAGCTCCAAAAGGAGAAGCAAAAGCTGAGAAAAAGCCTGAAGAAGAGAAAAAGGAACAGGAAGCTACAGCTGCAGGTTTAGGAGCATTGTTTGGATAAGAAATCTTTGATTTTTTATCTAATATTTTTTATTATTTATTTAAGATTTAATAATTAAATTATAAAGTGAGAATAAATGCTTTCAGAGAAAGAAAGGAACAGTCTTATTACAGAGCTGAATAAGGTAAAGAGTGAGATAAAAGAGCTACGTAGTAATCTGAACAAGATTAATGACGAAAAAGAGAAAGCTTTTTCTGAGAAGGAAGAAATAAGAAAAAAGATTTCTGAACTTATAGCCCTGGTAAAAGAGACAAAAGGAGAGAGAAATAAATTTACAAAGGATGTCAGAGGCGCAAAAAAAGAGCGTGACAGACTGAATAGAGATATTGCTAAGAAAATAAATGATATCAAAAAGTTCAATAAGAAGAAAAAAGAGCTTGAATCAAAATTTAAGATAACAGTCAATCCTTCTTCTATCAAGAGGCAGATAGATGCTCTTGAGCAAAAGATAGAGACAGAAGTCATGGAGTTCAGCAAAGAGAAGGCTATAATGAAAAAGGTGAATGAGCTTAAGAAACAATATAAAGAAGTCAGGGGCATAAGCGATATCTGGGAAGAATCCTCAAAACTATCAAAAGATATTGACAAGCTCAAAGCAAAGGCTGATTCATTGCATAAGATTGTTAAGGATCATGCAAAAGAAAGCCAGGAAAAACATGAAGAAGTTGTAGGTTCTTCAGATGAGATAAACAATCTTCGGGAAAAAGAAGAGGATGCGTATAAAATATTCTTTGGATTAAAGCAGAAATATGGTGAGATAAATATCCTGCTCAAGCAAAAGCTTGAACAGTTAGGCAAGATACATGAAGACCTTGGAGAATCAAAAGCGCAGGAGAGACAGAAAAAAGAAAAGAGGAGCGCAGCGTCTCTAAAAGATAGGAAGAAAGCTGTCGAAGAAAAGCTCAAGAAAGGCGGTAAGATTACTACTGAAGATTTTATGATAATGCAGGCAGATAATTAATTCATTTTTGTACTAATATCAAGAATTATTCTTATACAATTATCTTATTTTTAGTTAATATGACCTTGTGGAGATAAAAAAGGTAAAGCATTTTGTTTTCTGTGTTTAGCAATAAAGTGTGCAAGAGGATTTGTTCCTTTCTCATGATATATAATTCCTCCCAAAAAAAGATCAATACCACAAAAAGGATATCTTTCTAATGCCGGATATTTTGAAACACTTTCACGCAATTCTTTCGAAGTGTTATCTGGTGTATAGACAGATTTGAGGAAGTATCTATCTTTGTATGTAAACAAATCTTCATCTCTTCCACTTACATTCCCCTTTAGCGACACACCTTCTGGGAGATTAATTTTGTTTTCAAGAAGAATTTGAGTCATCTGGTTTTGTTCTTCATACATTTCTTTATATCCTTTTTTTCTTAAAACTGATTCAAATAATTTAGCACCTTGTTTTGCAACAAAATCCGGCGTAAGTCCAAATGTTAGATCTTTTATAATTTCTTTTAGATAATCTCTTTCATAATATCCCTCATTTTCAAGTAATGTTGTACAAATAAATATTGGAACTGCTAAAAGATTGTCATCAAGCTGAACTTGATCATAATACTCCTTGTTATCAAAGTGTACAATCTTTTCAAGATGTTTAATTTCCTTTTTTTTGACACGTTTGGCATAATTAGTACCATAGAAAGGATTATGTATATCTCCTCCCCCTGTAGTATAAGTTGCCCATGGGACACATGATCTAACAAATGATGAGATATAACTACCACCATAAGATTTTAAATTTGTCAAATGTTCTGGTAATGTATCTTCTAAATTCTTTGCAATCATTACTAATGTATCCAGCATCGCTTTCCCTGTTAGACCTTTTGTTTTATTTCCTATCAGTTTCATTTTAGGCTCTTAATGAACAATATATCTTATTCTTGAAGGAATAGAGTTTTGCAGGCCTGTGCGCACCCTCCATTTTTGTCTGGTGCATGTCTTTTAGCAGGCCTAAGGACTTTATCTTTTTCCTGAAATTCCTCTTGTCAAGCATTTTTTGGTGCGCTGCTTCATAGACTTTCTGCATCTCTGTAAGCGTGAATATCTCAGGAAGGAGCTGGAATGCGATGTTTGTCGTATCAAGCTCACTTTTAAGTTTATCAAGCGCATGTCTAAGAATATCTTTATGGTCAAAGGCAAGCTTAGGCAGTCTTATTACTGGAAACCATCCTGCATCTGAAGCATCTGTTGTAGGCTTAAGCTCAATATCTTCAGAGCTGATAAGCGCAAGATATGAAACTGTTATTACCCTTCCTCTTGGGTCACGTCCTTTGTCTCCGAATGCAATCAGTTTTTTCAGGAATATATCCTTGACTCCAGTCTCTTCATAGAGTTCCCTGTAAGCGCATTCGTCAAGAGTTTTGTCTTTGTTTTGCAGGAACCCGCCAGGAATCGCAAACATTCCTTTGAAAGGAGGATTCTTTCTCTTGATAAGCAGGACTTTAAGGACATCTTTATCTACTGTAAATACGACTGCATCTGTTGTTATATAGAATTTTTCAATAATTTCTTCCATATGTTTGTGTGAGTGATACAATAATTTATAAATGTTTGGATGGATGATTTGCTACTAAATAGTAATATTTAAAAATCTACTCTGATTTACATCATATATGGCAAAAGAATTAGGTGATATAATAACCGGGGAAAGGGCTGTAAGATATGCTATAGGCAGGTATTTCTCTCCTGGAACAGATATATCTTCATTAGGCAAAGAACTGGCATTTGTTGTATATAACGGCTTTACCCAGGATGATATGATAAAAGAAGTGCTTCTCAGCAAGGGTATAGAGCCTGCCAGAGACAAGCATGAAAATATCCAGATTCTTGAAGATATTCTTGTTGAAAAGCAGAAGATAAAAGGAGCTGCTGAACTTAACCTTTTTGACAGGAAGGAGAATGTACTTTATGTGAATAATTCAATTGATGAGCTTAGGGAATTCAGGCATAAACTTACAATAGAAGCGCTTGAGCAGGCAGTTAAGATTAAGGGATTAAATGTAAAGCTGGAAGAGATAAATTATTGCCAGAATCATCTTATGAACCAAAGATATGAATCTCTTGCAAGAGATTTTGTAAATGGTATTGTAGGCAAATTAAAAGAGAGATTTACTAATTTTAAGGATGTTATGAGAAATATAATGATAAGCCCAGTCTATATCCCTGTGGAATCATGGTATCTTCCAGGGATATTTGATGATATTATACAAGATAGTAGGTTTTCCAAAGTATTTGCAGAAAGAGCTGAAGATATCAAGATAGGACTTTACAAAGGGATTGCTGAAGAAAGGCATTATAATACAGGCATGGAAAAGTTAATCCCTGTATTTGACAGTTCGCCGCTTGTCCAGAAGCAGGTAAAGGCAATGGCGCTCAAAAGCCTTTCTAAAGAGAATCCTGAAATTAAGCATCTGATGAAAAAAGGATTGCAGCATATAATAAGGGTAAATGATGATTATCTTAATTACCAGATAATTCCTGTTGATGAGCAGCATATACTGAATCTTGGCTATGTGTATGGCGGTCAGGCAAGGAATATCCTTCATTATATTCTCACCAGCTTTGATCCTGGCGAGACTGTGAGGTTTATATATACTGGCAAGGCAGGGAATGTGAATCCTAAGGCCAAAGTGCAGGATCTTATCTTTGGGTCATATGTGATAAGCGAGGATTATCTTTCAGCTCCTACAATCAAAGTCAAAAGAGGAAGGCGTGATTTTGAGAATCTTTTCCTTAAAGACTGGAAACATGATATAACAGATTCTTTAGGATTAAATGCTTTTGATGGAGGAGTCATGGGAGTAAGGGCAGCAGTTAGCGAGAATCAGGAGGATATGAGAAGAGGCTATGAGTATTTGAAGTGTGATGGGGTAGAAATGGAACTATTTTCAATACTCGGAAGCATAATCCATGACGGCCAGCATAGGGACTTAAATGTGAGAAAGGGAAACATACTCTGGACATCTGACATCCTCAACAACTCTGTAAACCGTGACCTCAGCCATAAGAACATAGGCAGGCAGGGAGCTTATCAGGCTGTTGATATGGCCAGAGAAGCATTTCGGAAAGAGTTTGCCTAATGCATGAGATATAGAATTTGTTTATAAAACATCTGCCTGCGGCAAAAGTTTTTGCTACAGCAAAGATTGTAATGCATTGAATAGGTCATTTTTTTAATTTAGCTTTTATTTCCTGTGCGCTTGGCAGATTAGTTTTATATTCTGCAACAAAAATATTTTCTTTGTTTTTTCCCGCGCTATAGTAAACATCAATTTTGTCATGGCTTTTGCAGATTATTAGGGCAATTGGATCCATGTCTTCACCTATTTTCCTTTCTCTAAAATAAGTAAGGTATTTTGTAACTTGTTCAATATCTCCTTGCCTAAGTTCTCTTGCTTTTAATTCTACGATGATGTAGCATTTTAACAAAACATGATAAAATAGAAGATCAATCTTATGCCATTGGTTATTGATGAGAATTTTCTGCTGGCGTGCCATGAAAGCAAACCCAGTTCCAAACTCCAATAACACTCTTTGGATATTGTCTAACAGGGCGTTTTCTAATTCTTGCTCACTGTGTTTTTCATCAAGTGATATGAAATCCCAATTATAATTTTCTTTAAATACATCTTCTGGGGAGGGCAATTGCAAAGGAGGTTTAATTGATAATTGCCCAGTTTTTTTTATTTTCTCATACTCGTCACTTTTTATTCTTTTCCGAAGTTCCCTAACACTCCAGCTTTCTATTGTTGATTGGATCTCATAAAACTTGCGTTCTTCTTCTTTTTTGAGTTTTATCAATTCCATGTAATGAGACCAGCTTAATTGTTGCGACACTGTCACGACAATTGGATAAACTTTATAAAACTGGACAATCCTATAAAGTTCATCCCTCTTAAACCCAAGATCACTTGCTAAATTATTAATCAACTTTTTGCCATAATCAGCTCTCCCTTTATGACCTAGTTCTTCCCTTATGATCCTTTCTCCAATCTGCCAATAAGTTTGCACTTTAATATTGTCAACTGCCTTGTAAGCTTTTACTAACCCTCTTTGCAAGAGGGATTTTATATCTTTAAGCAAAGCAGTATAGTTTTCAAAAGAAGGTAATCTTTTTTGTTTCATCAGGATTAAGTTTGTTATGTTCTTTATATGTATTATCCAAAAAAATCCGGAAGATTTGCAGAAAAATGTTTATCAATGAATATTTATTTGATACTTAGTATACCACCAGTCTGCGACCGGTGGATTATATTGTGGTATACTAAGTTCCAAAATCAGCAACCCTAGCCTGAAAGGCGAGCATGCCACCAGTCTATGACTTGTGGTAGTTGCTAATTTTTGATATAAATATTCTTACAGTAAATTATGGTAATGCCTGAAATAGCTCATTTTTTCAACTTATCTTTTATCTCCTGTGAGCTTGGCAGATTTGTTTTATATTCTGCAACAAAAATATTTTCTTTGTTTTTTCCCGCACTATAGTAAACATCAATTTTGTCATGGTTTTTGCAGATTATTAGGGCAATTGGATCCTTGTCTTCACCTATTTTCCGTTCTCTAAAATAAGTAATGTATTTTGTAACTTGTTCAATATCTCCCTGCCTAAGTTCTCTT
>DAOVBM010000021.1 GCA_030670545.1 Candidatus Woesearchaeota archaeon | reverse complement strand
TTTATTGATAGCAAATCCTATCCCCACCATAAATGGAGGGGTATTACGGATTTGCATTATAGATTATCAAATTTTTGGAATCCAAAATTTCGCACTGAAGTGAGGGGTATTAAACCCCAATAAAATTTCTTGCGAAATTTTGGATAATATTATGAACTCTTAGAACATTTATAAATTATTCCTTTTTCATTCAAATCATTCGCGGTTTTATGATATCTATTTCTCTTCAAGAATATTTTTCTTACGATATGTTATATTATTTGCTTTTAATATATCTTCAAATATTATCGAATTTTTTATAGGAATCTTTATAGCACCATTAACAAGCCTTTCACCTTCAAGTTCGCTTATTATTCCTTTTGTTCCTCTTCCAGCAAGAATATAATTAAACTTTACTTTCTGCGCATGTGTCAGATCCTTTAGTTTATAACAGAAGAGGGTGAAAGGCCTAAACCCTAAAGTTTCTGAGAAATTTTTGTTACTAAACACACTTATACCTTCAAGCAATACTCCTGTCCTTGCAAAAAATGAGGGCGAGAACAAACCTTTAAGGAGGATCTGTTTAATATCAATATCTTCCTTTATGGACTTTTTCAGTCTCATCTTGATATCCTGGATCTTATCCAACCTTTGTCTTAATGTTCCTTCCAAAAAGATTACAAGTATGTCTATATCTCTCGCAAATTCTTTGCCTTTTACAGCAGAGCCGTATATGACAATATCAAATATGGCTTTGTCTTGTTTCTCAGATTCCAAGTATTTTCTTAAGGTATTCAGCATCTTCTTTCAGTAAGTGCGCAATCTCATTATCCATCTTTTTTGTATAGCTATCCTGATAGAATGGAAAATCCTTATCAACAAGTTTGTATATGTCAGGATATTTTTGTTCCAGAATCCTGAATCTATTTGAATGAGAAGAGGGAACTCTCCCTTCTTTTTTCAATATGAAAAGGTCGCATGCTGCAACAATAGCTTTGAAGAGAAGTGTAGTTGCAGAATTATACTTCTGTTTTTTAAGAGCTTCAATGCCTCCACTGAAGTATTCTTCAAAATTTTCTTTAAGGATTATTTCTTTTTCATCCATGATGTATTATACAACATATAACTCCTATTTAAACCTTTCTGTTGTATTGTACATCTTTGTTGTATAATACATCAAATAACCCTAAAATCTATTGTTTTGTTGTATGGTACAACCCCTTAAGAATAATTTTAAAAGCTTAAAGGTGAGCCTAGATTCTGTCAATCAACAGTAAACAATCTGCTGTCATGCACATCAAATATCCCAATCCTTGCTCCGGCATCAAGCCAGCCATGCGCATAGCTGAGAGCTGCGAATGCATTTATCATGTCTTCTTTTTTCCTGAAATGTTCTGCATCATTGTAATAGCGCTGTATCATGTCAAGCATATCTTCTCTCTCCTTTGCCATGTCTGTGCGATTGGCTGATGCTTTTGCCATCTCAAGAGCTTTGCCAGTAATATCAAAGTAATGGTCCAGCTTTTCATCTGTTATTATATTGCGCATATAGTATTCTGAACTCCTAAACATTTATAAACTATTCCTTTTTTACTTAAATCATGTATGATCTTATAATAATCGGAGGAGGGCCTGCAGCAATGTCTGCAGCTATATATGCAGTAAGATACAGGCTCAAGACCTTAGTGCTTGCTTCTGTATTAGGCGGGGCGATATTAGAAGCGCATGATGTGCAGAATTATCCTGGATTTAAGAATATATCAGGTATGGATATTATGAAGAATATGGAAGAGCAGGTAAGGTTCCAGGGTGCTGAGATAAAACTTGAACAAGCTGAAAATATTATGCATGATGGCAATGTTTTTAGGATAAACAGCAAGCACGAATCAAAAGCTGTTCTGCTTGCAGTCGGGACAAAGAGAAGAAAGCTTAATATCCCTGGCGAAGTTGAGTACATAGGCAAAGGAGTTAGTTATTGCGCCACATGCGATGCAGCTTTCTTCAGGGATAAGGTTGTAGGTGTTGTAGGAGGGAGCAATTCTGCTGCAATGGCTGCGCAGCTTCTTTCAGAGCATTCAAAAAAAGTCTATGTAATCTACAGGAAGAGCCATATGCGCGCAGAACCTGCGCGTGTTGAATCGCTTGAGAATAACCCTAAAGTTGACTTTATCTACAACACTAATGTGATGGAAGTAAAAGGCAGCAAGTTTATGGAAAAAGTAATTCTTGACAATGAACATGATGGAAGCAGGGAATTAGCTTTGGATGGGCTTTTCATTGAAGTAGGTTCTGTTCCGTCTATAACTCTTGCAAAACTTCTTGGAATAGAGCTTGATGAGAATAAGCTCATAAAGGTTGATCCTGGGCAGAGGACAAATATTAAAAGGATATATGCTGCAGGAGACATAACAACAGGCTCAAACAAATTCAGGCAGGTAGTGACTGCTGTCTCAGAAGGAGCAATAGCTGCGCATTCTGTTTATACTGATCTTAAAGAATGAATAATATGTAATAAGTCTTATAATAAAAGAACAGTAGCATCTTCAAATCTTGATGAGCGTAGCTCATTAAGAACTTAGAGAGCTTTGCTCTCCAAGTACTCTGCATGTGTTTTTAGAAGGCTCTGCGTCCCCGTAGGGGGCTTCCCCCCGCAACGAGCAGGATTTCCAAATTGAAGGAGTTTTGACCTGATGATGCTACTGTTCTAAGAATAGGAGACTTTTTACTTAGCTGAATCCAAACATTTAAATATGAATTGTGTTAGATTGTACTTAAACATATCCATAATTTAAAATGAGGTTTAACAGAAAAGGGCAAACGGTCATAGAATTTCTTATGACTTATGGTTGGATTTTACTTGTTGTCATAGCTGCTATAGGCGCGCTTGTATATTTTGGAGTCATTAGCCCTGATATGTTCATGCCAGAACAATGCACATTTTCTACTGGAATGGTCTGCGCAGGATTTAAGGCAACTTCTGATGGATTTGCCATTGCACTTACAAATAATCTTGGCAAAGATATAGAAATCAATGGCATTGACGTAGGTGGATGTTCAATTTCAGGAATAAGTGAAATCCTGAAGAAAAGCAAGACAGTAACCATAAATCAATCAGGATGCAGTTTTGGCAGTCCTAACGACAGGATTGATGTTGAAGTTTCTCTCAATTATACTGAAAGACTAACAGGCATTACAAAATCTATTGCAGGCAGTGTCAATTCAAAGATTCAGCCAGGCAGTATTGAATAAAGGATATTTTTCTGTTTAGCCTGCTTTAATTAACATTTGACTCCCTCCTAGTAGCAAAAACCCTAACATTTATAAATGATTAATCACTCTCCTGAGATTGATATTAAGACTAAAAAGTATGTATCTTCAAGAGGAGATGAATATGCTTGCGAGTTTGTAGAATGATGGGAAATATAACCGCAAAAAAGATTGCAAGATGGGCAACAGGGATGATTTTAGGCTTTGGTTTAGGCTTTAGTGCGGTAGTTTATATTGGTGGAGCATATCTGCAATATTATATAGCTACACTGCCGAGATTTCAATCTGTCCTTATTGAGAGTATTGAGAATACTGTTTCATCTAATCAATCCCGCTCTATTGAAGATATAATCAAAAAAGAAGGGATAATATATGCGCAAGCTGTATTATATGGGGGTAGAAAAGGAATTGAAGATACTGCTGCACAGCTTGATAAGATAAATTATAAGCAAGTCATAGAATCAGTAGACCACCCTATCCTTGCAAGGAAGGTTATCCTTGGTTATATCAAGCGTAACGGTCTATTTCCAAATGGAGAAAGTCACAACTTCACTGATATCCATGAGAACAAAGTTAAGATAGATTGCTCAGAAGCAGCAATGATTGCTGCTGCTACATTATCAGATGATGGATACAGGCCCTTGCTACTTGCTATGGCTCCTTCAAGTGAGGCCTTAGCATCTAATAAGGAATTAGGATCACATGTTGTTTTTTTATATAAACAATATGACAAATTTGGTTACATTGGAGCTAATGGAATGGCTGGACCAATATTTGGGTCTATTAAAGATATGTTATCATCAATATCTGAAAACCTGGATGTAGAATATACAAGATTCCAGATATATGACCTGAACAATGAAAGCAGAGACTGGATTTTCTCTGACAAAGGCTTAGACAAGTTTTCGGACTTTCAACCCATAAAGAATTAATTTATGATCTGGCAAATTTATTTCTTATCCATATCTGATAATTTTGACTTTATTTTTCTCATATACGCTTTTATCTTCTTGTCAATCCCTTTTTCTTCATACAATATATAATGCTGCGCAACGATGAATGTTATCAGGCAGAAGAATGTTATCCACCATATGCTGCGCCATGTCCTGAATCCATAGAAAAATAAGCTTATTGCAGCGATTAAAGCCCCAAAAGCATAGTATTTCTCCTTTTTTTCTTTCACTATCTCAATATAGCCTCTTGTTCCTATAATCCATAATAGTATGCCATTGACTGTGATCTGCACAATTGCAGGAAAGAATATATGAATCGTATAGATCAGGAATATAAGGAATACTATGAATGCTATTATTGATATAAACATATCATATACTTAGAAGAGGATGTATATAAACCTATTGCAAGTTTTTTAGGTAAGCTATTATCTTATCCAGCTTTTCTGCATATTCCATGTCTGGCAGTTCTGCATCGTCATTAAGAGAAGTAAGCATCTCAACGCCTTGCTCCAGGCTTTTCCACCTTTTTTCAATTTTTATATCCCTTTTTTCAGCCCAGTCTACAAATTTATTATGAGAGATAAATGCTTTGCATGCTGCATTCTCTTTTCCAGAAAGTGTTTTGTAGATGAACACATCATCCCCATACTCATATATGTCTGCAAGCTCATAACCTAATGTTTTGCCAAATGTTCTGGCAAATCCTAGATCAGTATCGATATTATCCAGATAACAAACAAGAATCTCTCCTTTTGCATAATCCGGCTTATATCTTTTTGTCATGGATATATTGATTATGATTAGAGTATATAAAAATTGCTGAAATGCCTCCTGTATTTCAAATATCTTCTAATCCTTTCTTTTCCTTTACGAATGCTAATGATGCCGTCGCGGACACAATGGTGTTCGCAGGCAAAGAATTTGTTAGAACCTATTTGAAACGCAGCAAAAGATTTAATGATATAAATCAAATAGAAAAATTCAATGAGAGCAATTTTATATCAAATGCGAAGCATTATTAGTTAAATAATTAACGCACCACTTACGGTTATCACTAAATTTGGGTAAACAACGGAATGTTTAAATATCAATTAATATTCTTTATCTATATGGAAGATGAAGTAAGTTTTATGGGTGGGATGGTTTGTAATTATTGTGTCTCTTTAATTAGGGGAGAACATAGAGATGGTTCTCGTGATGGTTGCAAACAAATACAAAATCAAGAAGGGAAATATGCAAGAATAACTGTATTAGAGGAGTATGTAGGACTAGGAGAATCAGGAATCGATTTTGTGAATGGAGAAAAAGGATGTGAGAAATTTGAATCTAGCGGTGTTTCTGCACATCCACAAGTTCTAGAGATTTTAGTAAAATCTAATCCAAAATGTATTTCTATACCATCAGACCCTAATGCTTTAGAGACTTCTTGGGATTTTTATACAAAAGTTAATACATTTTTGCCTAAAGAAAACATTGTTGATCATACAAAAGTTCAGTAAAGGGGCTTGCTGAGTAATATTGCATATAATATGAGGGGCCATGTTATGTTCTTTGACCATACGAAGTGTGAGAAAACTTCGTTTGAAGAATTTTTGTGGCAAAATTTAATAAAGCACGAAGTGATACCTAAAAATAAATAATTAAGGAAATAATTATAGTTCATATCTAAATTAGTAACTATATAGGAGTTACAAAAGGAAACATTTAAATACTAGTTATGCACATATGATCATATGGCAATGGTTGAAGTATATCATTTTCCTGGTAGAGAAGCATCTGTAGATGATTTGCTAGCTGAAGGTTTAAAATCAAGAAAGCAGTTAATTAAGGAAGGAAAATTGGAACCATTAAGTGCAAGTGGATTATTTGATGATCATCTATCAACTATTTATCTTCAATGGTTTTCACCTCATCTGGAAGCTAACAGAGAAAGATATGATTGGGTATCTATGGAAGTAAATATTGAAACAACAAATGTTTTTAATTGTGAGTTTAGATATCACAATGACAGGACAAAGTATAATGCTTCAAAAATGAGTTTAGCTGATTATATTTCACAACATGAAAAGACAAAAGAGATGAGAAAAGATTTGGAATCAGGTAAAATGATTGTGTGGGATCCATTGACCGCAGAACCGACCCTTGTTGGATTTGATGATAAGAGATTTTATAACCCCATATGGCAATATCTAAATGAGGTTCTTGTTCAAAAATCTGTTATTCCTGCTTCAGAACTTAAAGGACATTATAAAGTAAAATCAGATTAAACTCCTAGCGTCCCCGAAGCGTTTGATTAACCACCCTTATAACTTTTATATGGATTCGTTACCTTTGTTGAAAGGTGGAGAATTTACTAATACTGCTTTAAAACTTCCTTTAAAATTATATTCTGTGTTTGCAGAAACAAAAACAACATCTCCTTTTTTTGCTACAAAATCATTATTGATAATTATTCGCTCTTAAAAATCATATCAGTTAGTCTTCTAGCAATTCTTTTCTCTGATTCACCAGATTGATAACTAGTGACCGCGCCTTGCAAATAATCCTCCCTGGTGGGCTCTAATCTATGAACTCTGGCAAACCCTTCCCACAATCCAAAAAGTTTCTCTTTTTCGTAAACTAGATATGTTCCATCTCCCAACTTATCTACTCTGAATAATGTAGAATATCTTCCATCACCTTGCATAATCACTTCTGCAATACTTCTGGTTTCGGGTTGTTGTTCCATATCAAATTTAGAATGAAGCTGTACTTTTAAACTTTTTGCCCCCTTTCCATGACTTAGGCATTTTAAAAGATTCATATATAGATTTATAAATAAAGATGCATTTCCCAACAGTAATGGCAAGTCAGAATTATTCGCAAAGAGAAATCCAATTATTGGATGAAGTAGGAGATGCTATGTTATTTGGAGTCACATTACTCCACTTCTCAACAATTCAAAAAGAACAGCATCGGGATATAACTAGTATAATAAACACAACATTTGAAATGGCCGGAGAATTTCCAGAAACTGAAGGATTGATGCATATGTTAAAATCAAATGTTGGTATGGTTGGGTCTAGATGTAATGATGCTGAAAAAATTTTATTGCAATCTGATGAAGCTAGAAACATGATTCGAGTTCTTGAAAAGTATAGACCTAATATTAATTCTGCAGGGGAAATGGCTGATATGTTATATCATGAATATCCTAAATTAATGGAATATAATGAATAGGATTTCTAAAAGAAAAGCCCTGTTTATTTTATCCAATTAAAAGTTTCTTCAAACAATTTTTGTTCTGTACCTTCTTCAATAAAACCATGAGTCGCGCCTTCTATAATTACGGATTCATTTTTTACTTTGATTTGATTCAAAAAAGGTTTCCACAGTTCATGTTTATTGTAATTTCCAGCAAAAATAAATTTACAAGGAATAGTTAATCTCTCAACTAATTTATTCAAATTCAATGATTTCCATTCTTCAATCATTTGTTTCCCAACAATGAAATCCATACCCCAATGCAAGATGTATTTATCTAAATTTGAATCATAAGTTCCATTTTTATCTTCTATATTATTAAATCCTGTTGTAGGATCCCATAAAACTAATTTTGAAATATTTGATAAATCTGTATTTAAAATCACGAGGGCTCCAAAACTGTGACCTATTAAAATTAATTTTTCATATTTGTTCTTGAAAGTATTAATTATTAATTTCAAATCTGTTGAATGACTCGTAATAGAACTTTCACTTAATGGTCTAGCTTTAGGTTTTCGTGAATAAAAATCAAATCTAAATGTGTCAAAGCTTTTTTCTATGAAAAATGGAACTGCATTAAAATAATGATGCTCGTCTTGATTACCTGTAAATCCATGAACAAAAATTAATAATGTTTGGTTATTATTTGAGTTTAATGTGCCATAAATAATATGATTATCCACGGTTTTTAATTGGATTTCTTCTCTCATAAGATTACTATTTCTTAGGGATTTAAATAATTTGCTTAAATGCAGACTATTAGAGAAACTATTATAATCCCTTCTTAATAGGGCTTAGGCAGGCCAAGCGAAGCAAGGCTATTGTAAACTTTTGGATGCTTCTCTTCCAGATTTAACATGAATAAGTCATATTTTGCCCTGAACCTGTATGATGTAAAATCCTCTTTGATCTTATGTTTAAGCAATTTAAAATAATCTTCAACAGGATGGTTAAGAAAAGTCTTGAGCTGGACTGAAGGTCTTGACAAGACCTCTGCTGATCTCTTATTCCTGTATCTTCTGAACTCCCTGATTACAGCTTCTGGAAGAGTATAATCCCTGTCAAAGAGTTCAGCCTTATTGTCAATTGATTCCATAGAGATATTGATTATGGTTAGAGTATATAAAAATTGCTGAAATACCCCCTGTATTTCAAATATCTTCTAATCCTTCCTTTTCCTTTGCACAGCTAATGGTCTTAGTAACGCAATGGCGTTTCAAGACAAAGAGTTTGTTAGAACCTATTTGAAACGCACTAAAAGATTAAATAATCTAGATTAAATAGAAAAATTAAAGGAAGCCTCCGGCGAGAGTTGAACTCGCGACCTCAGCCTTTTTGTTGTTATGAACATACCAAGGCTGCGCTATACCACTAAGCCACGGAGGCGGTTGTTTGTTATTTGTGTTTATTTGTCTATGTTTATCAAGGATTTGATATTTGTTTATAAAACTTTTTGTAATGTAATCCACAACCTTTATAAACATATAATTTAATCCTAAAATAGGGGAAGCATGTTACCATATATATATTATCCTGAGATACACATCTGGAAGCTTACTATAATGACATGGGGGCTTATAGCAGCAATAGGATTCTTAGCAGCTGTATTTGTGTCAATAAAAGAAGCAAGATCCAGAAATATAAATGTAGACCATATATATAATATTCTTTTTATCCTGGTTTTTTCAGGTATAATCGGCTCGAGGATAATGCATGTAATCCTTAACTGGAGTGATTATTCACAAAATCTGTTAAAAATATTTGCTGTATGGGAAGGAGGGCTGGCGTTCTATGGTGGATTTATCCTTGCAGTTATAGCAATGATATTATACATAAGGATAAAAAAGCTGAATTTCTGGGAATATGCAGATATAATAGCTCCAGGCTTTGTTATTGGCCATGCAATAGGCCGCATAGGCTGCTATATAGCAGACGGAGGCCATATCGGAAAAGCGACAACAATGCCATGGGGGGTGATTTACAATGGACAGCTTGTGCATTCTACAAGCATATATTCTGCTGTGTTCCTGTTTGCCTTATTTGGTCTCCTTATCTACTTAAGAAGAAAAAACACCTATCAGAGTACAAAAGGCCTGCTTTTCCTCACTTATGTTATCATCTATGCTGCAGGAAGGTTTATCATCGACATATTCAGGATTGACCCAACTTATTTGGGCATGACAGTCACGCAGTATGCATTGATAGCAGTATTCATAGCTGCTGCAGTAATCACTGGGAAAAAACTGAAACAATGAAAGACAAGCAAAAAGCATTTATCCTGAATATTGTATTAGCATGCCTTATCCTGCTATTTATTATTTTCTCTGTCAGGATTGATTCTATTTTTCCGCAGCCAATGACTGGCCTTAGCGCAGATGACATCCCAGAACAAAAAGCTTTCATAAACACTTCATCTGGCACAAATCCAGGAGCGCCAATTGAGCTAATAGAATTCAGTGATTTCAGCTGCGTGTTCAGCAGGCAGAGCTATCCGGAAGTAAAACAGATTCTTAATGAATATGGAGAGAATATAAATTTTGTATTCAAGCATTTTCCGCAGGATAATCTTCATGCAAATGCTTTTGATGCAGCTATAGCATCAGAATGCGCAAGGGACCAGGATAAGTTTATGGAATATCATGATGCATTGTTTGAAGCTGAAAGCATGGATGGCTATACATTTAAGTCAATTTCAGAAGCCCTTGGGCTTGATATAAGTGAATTTGATTCATGTATTAAATCAGGAGACAAAGTAAAAATTATAATGAGTGATATGAGAGAAGCGCAGCAGAATAACATCATAGGAACTCCTGTATTCATAATCAACGGAGATATTATTATAGGGTCACAGGATTATGACTCATTAAAATCTGCAATAGATAAGCAGCTTGATCCTGAAACAATAGTAGAGGGTATCATGGGAAGAACAATATGAAGATCATAAAAGATATCTCAGGACAATTGCGTGAAGCATTCAGGCTGATGACAAGAAAGCCTGCATTGATAGCTTATGCTGCAATCTCTGATATTTTATTCATCCTGATATTTGCATTCTTTAGTTCAGCGATATATGGCAAGATGCTTGAATATGCTATAGCTGCTTCATCGCTTGCTGCAAAAAGCTCTGCTGAACTTGGAAGCATTGTCGCTGTAAGTCAGACATTCTATCAGGCATTCATGTCAATAGATGGAGTAAATCTGTTTGTATATGATATTCTGATAATGATGTTTATACTTCTGGTTGGGGCTTATGTCTTTTACTGCTTTTTCCAGGCTATAAGCTGGCATATAGCAGGAAAGATTTCAGGCAGGAGGAAAAGCTATTACAGGTTCATAGCATCATTTTTTAAGATAAACATAGTATGGATAATTATATATTCTGTTTTCAGCATCATAAGGCTTACAGCAGGATTCAGGGAGCAGATATCAACGCGGCCGTATATAGGAAACATGCTTGACATGGGATTTTTAATACCTGCGCTGGGAATAATAATCATTTATTTTGCAGCAGTATCTTACAGCAGCCTGTTTTTTGGAAAAAAGAAAAGCATTGCCAGCACCATCAGCGTAGGATATAGGAATTTTCGTGGTCTTATCCCAGGATATATTGCGATTGCATTGATTATTGCGCTTATTCATGCTATACAAGTGCTGATATTCAGGTATAGTGTGATTGCCAGCGGGATATTTTTTATTGCAGCAGAACTGCCTTCCCTGACATTTGCAAGGATAGTCATGATTAGAATAATGGAGGATAAAAATGAGAAAAAGACTGAATAAATGGATAAAAGGCCTGTTATTCACAAAAACATTAAAAACAATCACAAAGAAAAAGAAGCTCTGTTTGTTCATATTCATGTTTGATGCACTTATGCTTATATCCCTATCACTTGTGAATTCTGTAATCAAGATGATATCCCCTAATGATCCCCAGGCATTTGCTTCTATGTTCAGTTCTGCATCAGGAGTTATTCTGTTTGTACTGTTTTATACTATAGCATATTTTGCGATAATACTGCTTGTTTACTCTTTAATCAAATACTGCATACTTGACCTTATAAAATCAATGTTCAGGAAGCACAGGTTCAGCCTTAGCAGGTTCTGGAGGTTCTACTGGCTGAACATAAGGATAATAGGGCTGCCATTTGCTGCTGTGATAATGCTTACAATGGTTTCAGCAATAGCTATACAAAGGCAGTATGCTGCTCCTTTCATCGCAATAATGATGCTGCCTGTACTGTTCTTCTATTACCCTTTCTTTAACATTTGCCAGTCATATTTCTATAAGGGAAAAGCCAGTCCTGTAAAAAGCTCATTTAGGATTACATTCACAGGCATAAGAAAATACAGGTGTATCTATCTGTCATCAATAATGGCGCTTGCAGCATATTATCTTATTACATTGATTATAACAGTAATCCTGAAATTCACATTGTTCAGGACACAGGAGATGTATGATGCTTATTATCCTGGATTCTTTGCAGTGTATCAGGTGATAACAATAGTTGCGATTTACCTGCTTATGTCATTCAATAGGATAATGTTTTATCAGGTTGAGGATTGAGTATTGAGGGAGTTTTGTTTGAGCTTATTCAATATTCCTGCGTTTCAAATCAATTCTAATCAACTCTTTGCCTGCGAACACCATTGTGTCCGCGACGGCATCATTAGCTATGCGAAGGAAAAGAAGGGATTAGAAGATATTTGAATTAATGTGGGCTTGGCTTGCTTAGCAAGACAACTCACTTCGTTTGCCAGCTGGCGAAAGAGCTGAGACCATTGGCATACGCAAAGGAAAAGAAGGGATTAGAAATGATTTGATATACCACTACCTGCAGCAGTCCTGGACAAGAAGTTTTCCAGGTCTGCTCAGCCTGATATCTATCTTTCCTTTCTTTTCTTCAGTTTCAACAAGGCCAAGCCCCTCTAATCCCTCTGATTTGCTGTTGCCATGGATGTGGTAAGAGATAAGCGGAAGACTCATATTTGTCTTTTTGCCAAGCCTGTCAAGAGAGCTGCAATGGCCCTCCCTCTTAAGGACATCAAGGATCTCAAGCTTTCTTGAAGTCAGGAACTGATAATATGGATAATTTAGCACAGGGAGTACAATTACTTCATCCTTCTTTACTGTGAAAGCCTTTATCCCATTTATAAAAGCAGCGCATATAAGAATTGAGTTTGCCAGCTGGCTGCCTGAAACGCAATTTATAATTATATTTTCCATCCCGTATCTTTTCTTAAGATTAAATATTGCTTTGAATGTCTCCTCTATGGAATCTGCTGATTTAATCTCTATAATGTCTGCGCTTATTCTAAACTGCTCTATGCCATTCTTTATTTTTTCTGCCTGCGCGCGATTATCCCTCTCTGTGATTATGATTACTCTTGAGCAGGAGAATTCTCTTAGTCCAATAAAAAGCTTCTCAATGCTGTTTCCTGCAGGAGCAATCATTACGCATTTCCCTTTCTCCATGCACTGCCAAAATAAATATACTGTTATAAAGCCTGTGTTTAGAAATTAAATGTGTAAAATAAAAAGTATTTACTGGAAAACTCTCTCTATTGCAATGTTATGCGCCTTTATGTAATTCTCAGCCATGATATCCCAGTTTGCAAGGCTTGCAAGCTTCCTTGCCTGCATCTTGTTTGCAACCCGGCCATTACGGTTCAGATTCGCGAATTTGAACATGACCTGCGCAAGATCCCTTATGACATTGTCATCCGGAATCCCAAACCTTCTCAGGACAAATATACCCCTCTGTTTCTCTGCCTCTGAATATTTCTGGATGTATCTCCCAAACCCTGCAAGGTCAGTAGTGATGCTTGAAACCCCAAGTGCGCCTGCCTCTAGCGGCGTATACCCCCATGGTTCATAATAGGAAGGAAATATTCCCAGATGCGAACCCTGCATTGCTTCATAATAGCTAAGGTTTAACAGCCCATCAGCGCCGCTCAGGTATATTGGATAGAAAACCACTTTAACAGGATCTTCCTCCCTGTTGTAAAGGCCTGCTTCCCGAAGATGGCTTAATATTATATCATTAGGATCATAGAGATCGTGAGTTGAGACCTGAGGGAGCCCTTTTTTCCTGAACTTCATAAGCTTGCGTTTCATTTCTTCAAGAAATTCTCTTTCAAAGAGGTTTTCCTGATTCAGTTCAGCATTTGACAGTATTGAATAGCTGATATTTCTTTTGATGTCGTTTATATCTTCATCAAGCAGGTCCTTTACATCCTGATAATGTACCTTATTCTCAAGCAGTTCCTGCTTTATGCTCCTTATGCCTGCAGGAACCCAGATAAATGCAATAATGGTCTTATGATCTTTTTTTGCCTTGAGCTTTTGATTCAGCTTTCCAAGAGCCTTGATATAGATGTCTATGCCCTTGTCATGGAACTCATATCTTCCTGCAAGAAAATAGAAAAGGCTTTGCTTCATGTCAAACTTATAATGCGGAAAAAAGTAAGCAAGGCAGAATTCCCTTATCCTGTCTCTCTGCAGCTTATGCTTGATTGAAAGCTCTTCAAAAGTAGGGAACTTTTCTATATCAAGTCCGTTAGGAAGGAGTATGTCTGTTTTTTTCGAAAGCAGGAACTCTGTCTCCATGCCTGTAATCTCACTGACAGTCGTGAATACATTGCTCAATTCTGCGCTCTTCTTCTCAAGCATGAACTTTGATTCCATATTATAATCATATGCTGACTGCAAAGGGTCTATTGTTTCCATCATGCAGCATTTGTTTTTTTCATCAAGCTTGTATATGTCTACATCGCTTGATGCAAGAGTCCTTCCAAGTATTGTCGCATGTGTATGGAAGATTGTGCCGATCCTGGCATTCCTTGACTTAAGATACAGAATCCCTGCTCCGCTAAGCCACTCATGGAAATGACCTACGCATTTCTTATCCTTATTGAGCTCTACAATCTTTTCAATAAGCTTTCCTGCTGCCCAGCTCCATACTACAGGCTCGTCATAATCATATCCTGCGCGCAATGAATCCACCTGGTAAAGCTCCCACATCTGTTTTTTTATGTCATTAGCATTATGCATATAATTCTGGAAATCAATAAGTATCACTTTAGGCTCTCCTTTTATGAGCCATTTGCCAAAATGGCATATTATCCCTTCTTCCTTAAGCTCATCAAAAGCCTGCTTGAAATTTCCTTCAGGAAGCTCTTCCTCAAACTCAGCAAGAGCTTTATCTGCAAAATAAGGCCCAACCAGAAAATAGTTGTTTTTGTAATAATCTTTGATTCTTGCTGCTTTTGAAGTAACAACTGTATAGATTCCTCCAACTTTGTTGCATACTTCAAATGATACTTCAAAAAGGAAGTCAGCTTTCTTTGAAATCATATTGCAGGAAATAGATATACTGGTATAAATAGGTTTTCATACTACTTTATAGTCGTATTCAACTGAAAATGGTGATTAAGTTTAAATACTACTATACTTATCCCATTCTAAGAAATTAAATAAAATGTCAAAAGAAATATCAAGAAGAAATTTTTTTAAATTAATGTTATCTAAAGGAGTTACTTTAGCTACTTTGTCACCACTAGATTTGTTAGCATCAGATTATGGAAGTTTTAAAGGCAAATTTAATGAAACTTATGACATTACACAATTATATTCTAATGGTATGGTGTTTTCAGAGGAAGAAACAGAAAACATTCCTGGAACAAAAACTAATTTAACATATTTTGTTCAAAACTCTGATGATGTAAAAGGAATAGATGAAGTACAATTCAGTTATGAAGTTTCGGACAATAAAGACAAATCAATAAAGTTCCATGCAAAATTTGTAGGGAAAATTATTGATGGAAATTACAAAATAGATAATATTCAAACAGAAGGACAGCTATCTGAGGACCCAATGAAACAGTATCAATTAGAACATGTATTTTGGGAGAATCTTAAACCTATCTTAGAAGATGGTGTTAATGAAAACTTAGTGATCTTTAACAAAGTTTTGGAAGATCTCATTTCAAAATATAGTGGTTTGAAGTCTGTTCAAAAAGATTATAATCCCTTCTCAACAAAATATGAAAAAATGGAAGATATTATTAGAGGAGCCCAGGATATATTATTTAAATGATTTAAATTGATTTAACTTCATTCTCTATATAATTATGTTTATAGAGATGGAAATCACAATATTTATATATTAATCATATTTATTTAGTCTATTATGGGAATTTTTAGTAAAAAGGAACCAATAGAAGAAATAAAATCTTTGATTATTGATTTAGATTATAAATCAAAACAAGGTATAGAAAAAGCTAAACAAAAAACAGAAGCTAAAATTCAAAAGGACTCTAAGCTCAGAGGATACTGCGACCCTACAGATAGAGAATTAATCGAAAGTGAATATGTAACACAAGAAGTAAAACGCCTAATAGGGAAATATATAAAATTAAAAAAATTAGTTAAAAAACACGAAGACATTGTTAAGATGCAATTAGATAAGGATACTAAAAAATTATTGGCTTCAATCAGTGCAGCATTCGAAATATTCATGGCTTCTGAATAAAGATTCTCTTTTTTTAATCCAACATCCAAAAATAATTACTGCACTAAAGATAGAAGATTTAACCTATTGATAGCAGTTCCACCAACCCTGGTAACATAAAATTCAGCATTATCAATATAGGTTCTTTGAACTGGATTAGCCTTATTCACTCTGCTCATTGTTTTTCTTGATAAACCCTCTATTTCTTTTACCATTCCGTCTCTATTTGATAGTGCATGCCATCCAGTTTGTTCAGGAACAAATACTTCACTATAACCATTTTCTTCTGCTATTTGTTCAAGTACTTCCATTATCTGAGCTGCCATAGAATATCTGTCAAATCGCATCATTGTATCTTTTCTGGGATTAAATCCTCTCGCTACTATATAATCTCTTTCAGGTTCAAAATATAACATTACATTTCCGATAATTTGATCTTTGTAAACTAAATTCAAATGAGCATGTCGTTCTTCATTCCACATTCCTGTGTTATGGCTTGTGCAAATCTCTGCGCCTGCTTTTGCAAAATAAGAACCTACATTCTTACTGACAACAGCTTTTACTTCAGCAACTTCATCACTTTTAACAGCTTTAACTTTTTTCATTTCTCTCTTTACAAAACCACTGCAACTTTTTGTATATTGTAATAATGCCTGATAAAATACATCAACAGCAGTTTCAGTTTCAGAGCTATATCCTAAGAATTTTTTAGCTCTAATATCTGCTAACTGTTTATATAACTCCCCATTATTTGCTTTCTTTAATTTAGCGACCTCATCTTCACCTAAAACAGCCAACTCTCCAGTTGATAATAAACCTGAAACATCTGAGTTTGGATCTCTTCCAAGATGTTTAATGACTTCATCAAGTCTGTTCTTACATATTCTTTCTTCTCCTGAAAAGGCTCTTTTATTCCTTTTCCATTGATATCTGTCTGCACTATTTTGAACAGCAGCTTTTAATTTATCATTAGATTGAATGAATTGCGATAAAGTTTTATAGAAAGCATCCTCTTTTGGCATAATACTAAATATTTCTGATAGACTTTCAATTCTTTGTTCTGTATATTCCTGAGAAACACCTTTTCCAGAATGATAATTTTCCCTATATGCATTTATTCTATCATCTTCCATTCTTTCAAGTACTTGTCCAAAAAGATTAGGTAATGCATCCTGATGTTTAGGTTTTCCACTTAGTGTCTGAAACAATAAATCTTTTAATCCTGATTCTGATACTGCGCTTATTATATATGTATCAATTTTTCTTAATGTTTCTGAATCGTATTCTTCTATTTGTTCTCTTTCGACAAAATTAAAATTCATAACATAACCATCACGATTGAATTTGATATTATCAAGATGATGTGTTAAATCTTCTAAACTGTTCCAGCCACCACCTATCATTCCTCTTATTTGATTAATACTATACCCTGTAGGCCTATATGCAAGATAAATTATTTCTGAAGCCATATCCTGGTCTTCTATTTCTATTTTGGAACTACCAAGAACCTGAGCCATCATAGTCCTATATGACGTTAATACTTCAGTTCTTGCAGTCTTATCTTCAGCATGCAAATATCTCTTTGATAGTTCTGGTGTTACAAACCCACCCATTAGCCCTTTAAGTTCAGCCAATGATTCAACATGGGCTTCAGTTGTGATGGAATCATTTTGCATTAATTGAATAACACTATCTAAATTTTGTTCAATATAATCTTCATCATGTAAAAGTGTAATAATAAATTCATTTAAATTATTTGGAATTGTGATTTTTTGTCCAAGTACTGAAGATAATATTTCAGCCTGTTCAGCTGTTCTTCTATTGTAAGAATGAGTCACAACTTCATACATATAACTGTCTCTTTGTTCAGGTTCAACACCTAAATCAGCCAATAAGTCATTCAAATGTGAATAATCTGCTTCACCTATGTTTTGAGATACTGCTGCATTATTACAAAGTCTCTCAAGATCACTCCTAGTTTCTACTTCTGAAATCCTCATTAATATCTTAAAATTAGATGGGCTTGCTTTTTGCATTACTCCTCGAGTGTTTTTGAATTCGATTATTTCCTGCATTCCTTCCAAATCATCAATCTTGAAATAATCCATAGCAGTTACTAAATTATCAGGATATGTTCCTGAAGAATCAACATTAGAAAGCGCTTGTCTGAACTCTTTATCTCCTGTAAGTTCGGCCATATCATCTACACTGCCAACTTTTGCAACATCCATAATATAATCTAAAATCTTTGGATGTACGTTTGCAATCAATGGTCCCATATATGGTGAATCTAATAATAATTTTTTAAAATCTTTTAAAGAAGATACTTGGGTTCGTCTAAATATATTCTCTAATCTGGGTCCTCCAATAGCATCCATAAATTCAACAGGATGTTGGCTCATATGTCCCATTCTTAATCCAGAATATTGATGTATCTCGCTTTTTTGTTCTTCAAATTTATCAAATAAGTATTTTAAGTCTTCAATTGAACTCACTTTAGAATAGTAGATTAATAATTTTAGATGTTCAGGCGTTTGCCTCATCAAAAATTCACCAACAATTCTATTTTCAGGTTTCCTGAGTTCTGTTTGTAATCTCTCAAATTTTTCATGTTTTGCATAAGGTAAATCAATGTTTCCTGAAGTTTCAAAATGAGCAAAAATATTATCGAGATTATCAGCAAATCTATCATCTTCACCCATTCTTGGAGTCATTAAACCATCATTCATTATGATAAATCTTGCTTTTTTATCAATAAAATATTCTTCCACTTCGTCGCTTAATCTTTTATAATAATTATTTTCGCGCAGTTGAATCTTTAGTTCTTCAACATCTGGGCTTTTCCTCTCCTCTTTTATCAATGATTGACCAATAATCTGTTCTGCAGTTTGATGAAAAAGCCGATCCATACCACCATTTTCTATCATTTCATTAATTTCTTCTGGAGAATATTGACTAAGTACTTGCTTTACTTTATTGTGAATCTTTTCAAAATCTTCTCCTAAAAATTCGTTAAGTAATGATTCCAGCATAAACAACCAGATTTGTTTTGGGTTTATAAGCTTTGCCCTTTTTACTACTCTAGAGGGGGTATAGGGGTTAAAGAAATTCTCCCAAAAAGGTATTAACTAAAAGAACAATAGATAAGAACCTCAAACTATCTTATATTACCGCTTTTCTTCAAATCTCTTCCATAGTAGTATTCATTTTCTGCTTCAAAGTTTCTTAAATGAAGAAAAACCTGTAAACCAGCAAATTGCATATCTAAACTTCCTTCAAATTCCTGACTAAATGTAATTCTCTCTAATGGAAGCCTTGATTTCTTAAAATCGTATTTAGCAACAAAAATCTGTTCACCTTCTGTTGGACAAACTCTTAATATTGGATTTAAAGCTCCTAATGGAAAAGCATCATATATCAATCTTAATCTTTCAGGTCTTGCAATTTCCGCACTTGTAAATCTTTCACCATCATGTTCTGTAATTAACTCTACTGGATACTGTTTTATTACTTCATCCAAACCAGTCATAGAATAAACATGATGAGTATGATTTGCTAAACTATCTAATATTTGTCCATCGCTTTCCAGAAATTCAATGTTAATTCCAGGCTTATTATTAGCAAATCTAATTGGAGAAACTTCAATTATTTCATATTTTTGCGAATTACCTGCAATCGTAGTAACTTCATAAATTTGAGCCATAATTAGTTTATAACTACTCAATAGTTTATAAAGGTTTCTGCATAAAGTGTTCTCAGTTCTATTCCTATGGACATTTAGCTTTGCAAAAAATATTTATTGAACTAAAGATAGAAGATCAATGCAGGTTCTTTGAACTGGCTTTTTCTGGTAAAATATCACTTAAAAATCAGAAAGTATCTCTTTTGTTTTTTTAATAGATTCTATTGAACTGTCTAAATCCTTATTCCCAACATATACATACCCAATATTTTTATGCTTTAATCCCTCACTAATCATATCCATATGAATTGCGCCGTAAAATACACCCCCTGTTCCGGTTTTCTTCCTGCTCAGCAAATGTACTGCATACTTTGATCTATAATCTACAATCTCATCAAAAAACGTTTCTACTTCTGAATAATATTTAGAGAGGTTATTAGGAGTATTAATACTGTTTTGATTAAAAGCAGGTAATTTTGCATTTCCCTGAATATTATTATCAAAATCTTTAACAATAAATTTTGGAAGAGGAATAAGTTTATATAGAATATTTATATTTTTAGAAGCTTCTTTTACAGCTTCACTTTTATATCCTGAGTTAATAACATAGCTTATATTACTTAATATGTGATTAGTGCAGAGATGTGTAAAATATAAATATTTATTCTCTAATCCTAAGATATTTATTCCAGATTCAATAATATGATAAAATGCTTTGTGAGATTCTTTTATGTTTTCTAATATATCTTGAATTGTAGAATTTATCGGTAAAAATGGTTGATTCATTTCATAAATTGATTGTATAGGGTCATTGGCTTTATCTTCAACACCTTCCAAACAAAAAGTATTAGTGTATTTCTTTAAAATATCGAAAACTGAACAGAATTGATTATCAATATCTTTACCACTAATAATATGCTGATCAGGAAAAAGTATTACTTTAAGTTTTGAGTCTATAGAAGAAGGTTTTGCATACCATTTAGTATTTTCTCCGAATGTTTCAATTAAATCAGAAGAGATTTTACTGGCCAACTCATCTATAGTAGTTTCATCTGAATGTATAATATCTTGCTTTTCAGCAGCAAATAATTGATTTTTAGCAGAAAGCAAGTAAGATAAAAGAGTTCCATCTATTGCTAAATCTACAACTTTCATTACAAATTTCCTTCTTGTTAATTTATCTACCATAGTTTTACTTCAGAAGGAATATAGGATATATAAATCTTTCTATTTTGTAGTTACATTAGAGTAGTAAAATTAGACTACTCCCTGCAATATCATCAATGTTATTCCGATTATGACCAATCCACCATAGACTCTCTTGTCCCAGCGGAGTACCTTGCTTCCGTCAAATATGCCAAATGGTATAAGGTTAAATACGCCAAGAATTGAGTTTATCCTGAATCCGTAATCAAACAGCATATTTTTCCCGAATATGAATATGCATATAAGGAATATTACTGCTAGCGCCAGATTTACAGCAGGTCCTGTAGCAGAGATTATGCCGTTCCTTTTTCTTCCCACAGGTCCGTTGATTATAACAGCTCCAGGAGCAGCTATTATGAAGCCCAGAAAACTCAGAAGTATAGCAAAGATGAGCATCCTGTCGTCTGACCTGAACTCTGCAAAGCAGCCGTAATGCTGCGCTACAAACTTGTGCCCCATCTCATGAAAAATAAATCCCATGCCTACAGTAAGGCCGCTTATGATAAATGCTTTGGCAAAAGCTGCTCCAATACCTAATCCCCCGCTGAAAAGTATAGCAAATGCAAAGGATATTGCTGCCCATGCCTTGAACAGGTCCCTTAGCTCAATCTCGCTTGTTGATACAGGACCAAGTTTTATTGTTTTGTTATGATAAGATGGATACATACAGGGAGTGATTACAATCTAGTATAAATAGGTTTTGTTGAAAAGTTGGTTTATGAAAAATAATCCTCATAACAGAAGTTTCTTTTTCTCCCTTCAAATGTGCAATTACCTTTTTCTTCGATTATATTGCCATCTAAGAATTCTCTATATCTGTTAATAAGGGAGTTACATTCACTGCATCTCTTAAACTCAGTTCCAATTTCAACTTCAAACTCATTTTCATTGATATTTTTTATCTTATTTGGAACAGTAGCCTTTTCTTTGAAATAATTATAGATATTCTCTATAAATCGATTATCAGAAAAAGCGTCTGAGGTAGTTATATGAAGAATGCATTTCTTAGGAGCAGTGAAATTTACCACTTCCCGCTTTATTTTTATGCATCTCTGTTGCCTGAGTTTTTCTTTGTTCTCTTCATGCTTTCTTGCAAGCTGGCCTGGAAGCTTAATGCTTCCGTTAGGATTGAATTCAACCATCTAAAATCCTTTTTTATGGTTGTTTAAATTATTTTGGTTTTGATGTAAGTCTGCTATTCAAAGAGCACTAGCATCATCAGTCAAAACTTAATCCTTTTTCTTATCCTGCTCGTCGCGGGGGGTTGTCCCTCAAATTTTAGCAAAATTTGGTAAAAGGTGGTGTGACACAAGGTCACACTTCGCGGCTTTCAATAAGAATTAATTGCCGCGTAGTGGAGCTTCATGCTCTACATTGCGTGTCAACTGA
>DAOVBM010000066.1 GCA_030670545.1 Candidatus Woesearchaeota archaeon | reverse complement strand
CTTATGACAACAAGAGGATGCCCTTTTAATTGCAGTTATTGCGCAACATCAATATTGGAAAGGAAAGTAATGTATATCCCTATAAATCAAATAATAAGAGAAATAATACTTATCAAAAAACGCTATAAAACAACACATTTTAGTATAAAGGATGATATGTTTATAATAAACAAGCAAAGAGTTAAAGATTTCTGCAATGAATTAATAAGAAGAAAATTAAATATAACCTGGGATTGTAATGCAAGAGTAAATTTTATTGATGCCAAAATACTTAAGCTTATGAAAAAAGCAGGATGTACAGGCATAAAAATAGGCATAGAATCAGGAAGTGAAAAGATTCTCAAACTTATGAATAAACAAATTACAAGGGAACAAATAATAAAGACAAGTAGTATATTAAAAAAATCAGGTATACACTGGACTGCATATTTTATGATCGGACTTCCAGATGAAACAAAAAAAGACATGCTAAATACTCTAAGATTAATGAAACAAATAAAACCTGATTATGCATCATTAAGTGTATATGAGGTTTTTCCAGGAACAAAATTATTTTATTATGGGATTAAGCTTGGTCTTGTAAAAGAGTCCATGACTATAAAAGACTATTTTACTACAATGCCTCATAATTATTATTTTAATGATGGAATAAGAAAGACAAACACAATGTCAGTCGAAGAATTTAAAAAGATGGAACAATATATGAAAAATGAATTTGAAAGATATAATAAAAATATTAAAAATATATTAAAACGTATTAGTTCAAGAAAAACAATGTATTTTAAAAAACCAATGAATATTGTTGTTGACTTTAAAAGATTCATAAAGTGGTATTAAATGAAAATCCTCCTAATCAACCAATACTTTTATCCAGAGATAGCATCCACTGCACAGCTTATGACTGAATTGTGTGAAGATTTAGTTAAATATGGGCATGAAGTGACTGTTGTTGCAGGATTCCCAGGATATGAGAAAAAGAGAAAAGGTCTTTACGAAGTTGAATATTACAAAGGAATAAAGATTATTAGGACTTATGTGTATCATGCTGACAGAAAAGCAGGATTTATTAAGCGTCTTTTAAATTATATCTCATTTACAAAATCTTCTTTTATTGGTGGCCTTTTTTCAGGAAAGCAGGATATCATGTTTGTTCTTTCCCAGCCACCTTTGATGGGCGGGATTTCAGCTTATGTAATCAGCAGATTGAAACGGATTGGTTATATATACAATGTGCAGGATTTATATCCTGACATTGCTGTTGATTTGGGTGTATTAAAAAACAAAGTACTAATCAAATTTCTTGAAAATGTTGAAAAATTCATCTATAAAAAAGCAAAAAAGATTGCAGTAATCGGACCAACATTACACCACCATCTTATCAAAAAAGGTGTTCCAGAATCTAAAATTGCAGAAATACCAAACTGGATAGATACAGGTAATATAAAGCCTGATAAAAAAGACAACGCTTTCTCAAGAGAATATAATCTTCATAATGAGTTTGTAGTAATGTATTCAGGAAACATAGGCTACTCGCAACCATTAGAGATGATTATTGAAACTGCAAAAGAACTTACAGAAATACAATTTGTTATAATCGGTGGCGGAGCAAAGAAAGATAAATTGATTAATATGACAAAAGGTGTTAACAACATATTATTCCTGCCATACCAGCCTAAAGAAAAGCTCTCTGAAGTGTTTGCATCTGCTGATATCCAGTTAATCCTGTTAAAAAAAGGTATAGCAAACTACTCTGTTCCAAGCAAAGTCTATGGGATTATGGCAAGTGGAAAGCCAATTATTGCTTCTATTGATGAATTTAGTGAGATTAAAAGCATAATTGATCAAGGATGTGGCATTTGTGTACCACCAGAAGATACAAAAGCATTAATTGGAGCTATTAAAAAATTATATAAAGATAGTAGACTATGTAGAAAATATGGAGAGAATGGAAGGGAATTAGTTGAAAAAGAATATTCAAGAAAAATTATTACAAAAAAGTATGAGAAGATGTTTTCAGATTAAACCACCAACATACCACTCAACAGTCTTCCTCAACCCCTCATCAAATCCCATTCCAGCCACAAATCCAAATGCTTCAGCCTTAGAGACATCCAGGCATCTTCTTGGCTGGCCGTCAGGCTTAGTCTTATCCCAAACTAATTCACCTTCAAAACCAACAATCTCTTTTATCTTCTCAACCAAATCCTTAATAGTAATCTCCATGCCAGAGCCGATATTTATTGGATCTTGCCAATCATACTTCTCTGCAGCTAGTACAATACCTCTTGCTGCATCTGCGGCATAGATAAACTCTCTTGAAGCAGAGCCAGTTCCCCATACTTCTATCTTATCATCACCACTTTGCTTAGCATCAACGCATTTCTTTATCAATGCAGGAATGACATGAGAGCTGCCAGGATCAAAATTATCTCCCGGACCATAGAGATTAACAGGAATCAAGAATATCGAATTAAATCCATATTGCTCACGATAAGCCTGGCTTTGCACAAGCATCATCTTTTTAGCAAGTCCATAAGGAGCATTTGTCTCTTCTGGATATCCGTCCCAAAGCTTTTCTTCCTTAAATGGAACTGGAGTATAATTTGGATAAGAACATACTGTTCCTATTGCAACAAACTTCTCAACTCCAGATAATCTTGCCTGTTCAATGAGCTGTGTTCCCATCATCAGATTCTTATAAAAGAAACTTCCAGGATTCTCTCGATTAGCCCCTATACCTCCAACAACTGCAGCAAGATGAATAACCATGTCCGGAAGAAAGTCATTGAACATCTTAACAATCCCTTGCTTCTCGACCAAATCATAATCCCTGCTTCTTGGAATAAAAATTTGTTCACACCCTTTATTCCTCAGTTCATCAACTACATAAGAGCCAAGAAAGCCTGCTCCTCCAGTTACAATGACTTTTTTATCTTTCCAGTATGTCATTTTCCTTTTTATCGTTCAAATCAAAAGAACTTATCCAAATCCTTTATGTCATAGCATCCTTTAGTCTTTTTGCTGAAACTTTTGGCAAACAGCATGAATTCTTCCTTCCTTTTGTTATTATTCCATCTAACATGCCTGCTTTTTTCTTTCAGCTCATTAAGCAATTTAAAAGCATCAACATTATCCTGCCATTTACATTCTGCAAACAATATCTTTGCTTCAACCTTGTTTAATCCAACGATATCAATCTCTCTTTCCTTATGCCACCATCTTCCAACACAGCCATAATCAAATCTTTTTCTTACAAACTCAATGCATACTTTTTCAAATGTCTTTCCAACAAATTCAGGGAGTCCTGGAACAACAATGTCTTTCAAAAAACCTTCTGGATTCGACTCAACATCTGAAATATTAGGCTCTACAAAATAAAACCAAAAATTAAACAATCCATCCTTAATAGTGTATAAGGATTTTTTGCTTTTTTTGTTTCTTTCTGTAATTGGCACTTCCCTTTCTATTAATCTGACCTTAAGCAGGTTACTAATGTATTTTGAGATAGTACCTGGAGGAATTCTTGTCTTATTTGAGATTGAATTCAGGCGCGCATTGCCATTAGCTATTGCATCCATGATTGACATATATTTTGATGGTTCCCTGAACTCCTGCTTTAGCATAAATTCAGGCTCTTTATATAAAAATGCTTTTTTATCAAGTATGTTCTCAAGAATGTTGTTTTTTAAGCTGCCCCTATTGTCAAAAAAATTGAGATACATAGGGATATTGCCGAAAATGGCATTTATTTCAATACATTCCTTAATCCCTTTTTTTATGATTAATCTTAATTTTTCAAAGTCAAAAGGCTCCAGGTCTATTTGACCTGTCCTTCTGCCATATAAAGGAGACTTATGGCCCAAAACTTTTGATTCCATCAGGCCAATGCTTGAGCCAGACAGAATCAACATTGATCTCGAGTCTTTTAAATACTCATCTGACAGCCTTTGAAAATAAGAAGGAACTGCTTTATTGGATGTTACTAAATATGGGAATTCATCAATCACTAGAATTATTTTATCTTCTCTAAGTTTCTCACCGATATAATCAATGGCATCCAGCCAATCTTCTATCTTCGGTGTTCTCTCCTTAAAATAACCTGCGATTTTCTGAACCAGCCTTCCAAGCTGTGTCTCTGTTGGCTCTTCAGACACCAAAAAGTATATGCTGGGCTTATCTTTGATTAACTCTTTAATCAATTCTGTTTTTCCTACCCTTCTCCTCCCATAGATGACTATAAAGCTGCTTCTCTCTTCTCCATATTCTCTTCTTAAGAAACGCAGTTCATCTTTTCTGTTTACAAACATATTATCACAATCATTATTATTTGGATACTAATATTTATATTTTTCGTTTTTAAAACATTATTATCACAATAATTATTATCTAAATACTAATCTTGATTGCTCAAATTGGGTTTCATACCCCACAGCTCTGCTGTGATTATTGACCCAATTCTGAGGCTTAAAAATACCCCGCAGCTCTGCTGCGATTGGGATTTTTATTAAATGTCCCAGCCAGTTCTTATTAACTAAAATCTTTCTGTTCATAGAAAGGGTGCGTTCAATATACTACACCCCCTGATTTGACAAGCTCATAATCATGCTTTATCATTATAGCAACTAATTCCTTAAACTTAACCTTAGGCTCCCATCCCAAAATCTTCTTAGCCTTAGAACAATCTCCTAAAAGCGTATCAACTTCAGTAGGCCTAAAGTACTTTGGATCTATCTCAATTATAACACTGCCAGAATCCTTATCAATGCCAACTTCATTAACGCCTTCACCTTTCCATTCAATATCAATATCAAGGATCTTGCAGCTCTCTTCAATAAATTCTCTAACAGAATGAGTCTCTCCTGTTGCAATAACATAATCATCAGGCTTATCCTGCTGCAGCATTAGCCACATAGACTCTATAAAATCTTTTGCATATCCCCAATCTCTTTTTGCATCAAGATTACCAAAATATAACTTCTCTTGTTTTCCCATCTTTATCCTTGCAAGACCCATTGTTATCTTTCTTGTAACAAATCTTTGTCCTCTTCTTGGAGATTCGTGGTTAAATAATATGCCATTGCATGCAAACATATTATATGATTCCCTGTAATTTTTGATGATCCAGTATCCATATAGTTTTGCAACACCATAAGGGCTTCTGGGATAAAATGGCGTTTCCTCTGTCTGCGGAGTTTCAACAACTTTCCCATATAGTTCAGAAGTTGAAGCCTGATATATCCTTACATGTGCCATATTAAGCAATTTAACAGCTTCAAGTATTCTCAGCACACCTAAAGCATCAGAATTTGCAGTATATTCAGGGCTTTCAAAAGATACCTTGACATGGCTCTGAGCCCCTAGATTGTATATCTCATCAGGTTCAATCTCCTTAATTAATTTTATGACATTTGTAGCATCAGTCAAATCACCATAATGCAATTTAAAATTACCATTCTCATGAGGGTCTTTATATAAATGCTCAATCCGCCATGTATTGAAAGTACTGCTTCTTCTTATAACCCCATGAACTTCATATCCCTTTGCTAACAAGAACTCAGCAAGATAAGATCCATCCTGTCCTGTTATGCCTGTGATTAATGCTGTTTTCATATTATATAACATAGGAAAATGAGAATATTTTTAAACTTTGCTTAAATAATCCTAAATAATGATACATAACATCAAATACAAGCTCAAGATAATAACTACTGACATCATAGCAGTAAACCTAGCTTTCTTCCTCGCATCACTAATAAGAGTCACTTATGAGCTTAAGTATCCTTTCTTTGCAGCATTTATAACAGTTGTTTATATCACAACCTTATACTCCAGCAGGATGCTTGATAAGAAAAGCCTCCCTTTTATTGATATACTCTTCAAAATATTTAAGGCAGTGACAGTTGCTTCATTCGCAATTGCAGCCATAGCATATTTTGACTGGACATTCAGGCTGCCAAGAGCAGTTATCATCTTAACATGGTTGTTAGCTATCTTTTTCCTGACCATATCTCATTACCTGCTAAGGCCTAAATCCATTAAAAAGCCGCCTGCATTAGTAGTCGGCGCAGAAAAAGGCATTGTAGAGAAGCTAAAAGATATAGAATTCAACATAATCGGATTTGTTGATGATAAGATCTCAACACCAATAGATAATAAGCCAATCCTTGGCAAACTTAAAGATGCAAGAAAGCTTATTGAGCAATACAAGATATCAAACATAATCTTTGCTCTGCCGCCAGAAGAAAATGAAAAGATCCTCAATGTTATCCTTGAATGCCGTGACCTTGATGTAAATTTCAAAGTAGTGCCAAACCTGTATGAATACGTGCTTGCAGACAATATAACAGAAGAGCAATTTGTTGATATAATAGTAAAGCCTGCAAACACATTATATCAATTCTGGAAGAGAACAATAGATATATCCTGGTCATTATTGCTTATTATTCTCCTCTCGCCAATCATAATTTTAACTGCATTATTGATAAAAACAGATTCTAAAGGTACTGTATTTTACAAACAAAAGCGACAAGCAAGATTCGGGGAGACCTTTAATATCATTAAATTCAGGACAATGATAAATGATATTGAAAAAATGAGCGGCCCAAAAATAATTACGCATAAGACAAAAGACCTGAGAATAACAAGGATTGGAGGCATCCTAAGAAGCAGCCATCTAGACGAGATT
>DAOVBM010000034.1 GCA_030670545.1 Candidatus Woesearchaeota archaeon | reverse complement strand
GCCTTGCCCTTTAGGGCGAGGATGAATGCTATTGCATTTTTGATTCCTGCTTTTTTTGTGTCCTAGAAATCCGTCTCGAAAATCCGGCGCAAGCCCAGTCCTTTAGGGCTGGGTAAGTCGGATTTTAGGATTTCTATGACTTTCGGTTGTAAAAAATTTTCCAGGGATATATTTTAGGGTTGTATCAGTGACTAGTTATGCCCTAGACATATTATACTCCTAGTCAATGACCAATAATATTTATAAATATCATATCGCAAATCATGATTATATGCCAAACCAACAATTGATTTCTTATATCCAGCAGCAGCTGAATGCAGGCAATGACATAGATAGCATAAAAAATTATCTTATAAAGTATGGATATGATCCAAATGATATTGAAGAATCTATAAAACAAGTCTATGCGCCAAAAAAGAAAAGTCCAAAGGTTATATTGTTAATAATTGGGATACTTATTATTGTGATAGGGATAATTGTTGCTTTTATGCTTATTTCAGAACCAGTAAAAAAAGAAGTATCATTAAGCATAAACACAGAACTTATGTCAAAGCGGATAATACCTGGCGGATATATAATGTTCAAGACAGAGATTGATAAGGCATATCCTGGGCTGGTATCGCTTAGCCACACCCTTATAGGGCCAGATGGAGTAAAGATAGATGAGTTTGAGGAGACAACATCAAAATCAAAGGCATCGCAGTTAAGGATACCTCTGGATGCAAAGCCAGGAACCTATACAATAAAGACATCTGCAGGGATTAAAGATATAATAAGGACATCAACAATAACATTCTCTATTGCAGAAGTCAGCGAGCCTGAAGAACCAGGTGAAGTGCCTTCTGAAGAGCCTTCCAAAGAAATTTCTGAAGAGCCTGGTGAATTGCCTTCTGAAGAGCCTTCCAAAGAACCTGATGAGTTTGCCTTGCTTACTATCTGGGAGCGTGTGGATGCAATAAAAGGTATAGCAAGCCAGTCTCCATTGAAAGCAAAATCATATTGCGATGAGATAGGCGTTGCAGGACACAAAAACCAGTGTTATTATAATATAGCTGAAATAACAGGCCAGATAGATTACTGTAATCTTATTACAGACCAGAAGATAATCGACAGATGTTATACAAAAATAGCCGAAGTCCAGAATAACAGCAGGATATGCGTATCAGTATCAACTGAAAGCAGGCGTGACAACTGTTATATGGCATTTGTGCAAAACGGTGATTATTCTGTATGCGATAAATTAGTTAATAAATACTACAAAGAATCATGTGAAGCTCTTAACATAATGGCAAATATTCCTGATTACAGCCAGTATCAGGTGCCTGTAGTTGAGTATGATTGAAGATTATTTCTCAATACCAACATTAAAGAACATTTTTATCCATGTGAATGATATAAGGATAATTAATAGCTCAAGTATACCCCCAAAGGTTCCAAGATTTTTGAATAAGCTATTGCAGATATAGATTAACGCAAATACCAGCGCATATCCTGCAAGCATGGGATATGCTTTTAATGTGCCTGCCTTAAATGCCTGATACATTGAACTGAAGCATTTGTTTGTTTTCAGGAAAAGCAGATGCATTATGTCTGTGAAGTAAAACACAAGGAAAACAACTAATAGCAATATAATCTTTAATACTGACAATCCTAAAGGCAGCGTAGTTACTTGACCATACATCTTAACATAACTGTAAAAAGGAATAAAAAGAATTATAAGAGGTATAAATACAATAATCAGCCAGAGCGCGTTTGTTGGCATTAATTTAAGAAGCGATTTTAAACTGAACTTTTTCTTTGTTATGTTCTGCCAGATAAAATATCTTGATAAAGACCAGATTATAATCAAGAAAACTATAATCAAAAAAGTATAGCCGATAAGCTGTCCATAGAACTTCTGCAATACTGCATAGCTTGCTTCTATATTGAACTTTGATGGATCATTAACAAACGAAAAAAGGTCTGGAGACTGCAGCAGCATTATAGAATTTTTTACAGCAGAAATATATTTTTTAATTCCAATATATGCAAAAACATAAAATAATATATCATAAACAAGGATTAACGCTGAAGCTGGCCTTATGTTCCTGTTTGTTTTTGATATAAGGGATTTTAATTTTTTTGTATATTTCATATTCAACCAGTTCCTGTTATTGCGCTGCATAATACTCCATCTGTACCAACGTCATCATCATTTGTATATACACATATATTGTCAAACCCATGCGTATCATTTACAGAGCCGGATTTATGTAATACTGTGCCTTTTGAAAGGAAAATAGAATCCAAAATCCTAAAACCCGTATTCTCAAGCTTCACCTGCATATTCAGGTCCTGCTTGCATGATACTGCGGAATATGAAAACGTGTAAATGTCATCACTCTTTGATGCCTGGCATGTCACAGTAGTTTTTGAAGGATTCTTATAGCAATAATCTTCAGTGAATTCTGTTGGGCCTACTGTCTGGCTTGAAGGAGTCTGGCTTTCAGGTTCTGATGAGTCCAGCTTGGATTGGCACATTTCGTTTATTTTTTCGTCTATGATTGGTCCAAGGAACCTAGTCATCAAACCCTTAATCAGTTTTTCAAGCTTCATTTGAGAAGCCTTGATATCAGCTTTACTCATTACATCTTTGGGTGGTGTTTCTGCAGTTCCTTTTAATGCACTTTGTATTTCTGCTTTTTGTTCTTTTAATGATTCTATTTTTGTTTCTATAACGCTTCTAGATTCAGATGGTGCATCTGACTGCATAGATAAAAGGTTTTTAAGTCCTGTCAAATCCTTATCTATTTGGGATATCTCAGATTGCCAGTGCTTTTTAGGTGTTTGATCTGGTTTACTGCTCGGAACTATTTTTTGTTCTTCTTCTTCTTCAGCAGGCTTTTCCTTACCTAATCCAAGCAATCCTGCAAATCGCTCTAAAAGACTTGGTGGCTCTTCTGTTTGTCTTTGTAATAATTCTTCCTGTTCTTCTACTTCTTCTTCTGATTCGCTGCTTGGAATTATTTTTAGTAGTTCAGGTGGTTCCTGTGTTGGATATAGGTTTTCTGTTTTTTGTGTTGGGTCAGGTAATTTATAGCCCATCTTTATCCATGCCTTCTCAAATTGCTCATCAGACACTCCTTGCACACCCAGTACTGTTTTTGCTAATTCAAATTGTCCTTCGTCATATAATTCTAATGCCTGCTCAACTAGATCATCTGTAACCATCCCAGTAATCCTGCCTCCAACAACCTCTCCAGTAATTGCATTATATTCGCTTGCTATACCTGGAAATTCAATCTCTTCTTTCAAATCATACCTTCCATCGCCGTCTGTATCTTCAAGCCTGTAATAAATTGGCACTGGCTCAGGAATATATTCAGCATAGGTATCAAAACCAAGGTCTTTGCATTCAGGCTCATCAAAAGCTTTGTTAAGGTTTTGTAGTCTATCAAGCAATGCTGTCAAAGAAAGGGGGAGATTAACTACATCCCACCATGAGATTATACAACTTATTAAAGGTGTTAGTACCCCTGTTATATCTGCTAAATCAGCCCCAAATATTGATGCTATTAGCCCAGCAATTAAAGCAATCAATACATAAATAAGGGTTTTTACAACTCCACCTTCCCAAAAAACGCATGTCTGAAAATCAAGCTGCCTTTCACATGTTTCTGTGCTCATGCCATTATTGCATGCTTCCTTAACACAGCAGTTATATGTCTGGTAGATTAGTTTAAGTCTTTTTACATGAGTTAATATTGCAGGCACGCATAAGCTAACAGCTGCTGCGGATATACTCGTTTCAGGATTAACACCAGCGGTAGAAAGAGCAGAGGTATATACAGCCAAAGGCGCTCCAAAAATTCCTATTCCGCAGGGGACAAGTTCCCCGTTTCCTTTCTTATACATGCCACATGAGGCTATGCAACAGACAACATCAAGAGGCATAAAAGAAAGTTCTACTACATATTTTTCAGTAATCGTTTTTCCACACAAAAGAGCAAGAGGAGGGAATCCTTCAACCAGACAACAAGTTGAAAGAGGATGGCCCAGGACGGTTGTTATTGCACTAAGCATTGTCTGTATTGTAGACTTAATAGAACATATTGCCTGTGCAAAAGCGATGATATTTGTAAGAGTTGATATAATTTCATTATCAAACATCTCAATAAGATCGTCTGTTTTTTCGTGCTTTGCTATGCATACATCAGGAGATTCTGGGACATCTATCTCCATAATATAAGAAACATCATAAGGAATGCTTTCTTCCTCTGCAAAGACATAAGAAGGATAGATAGGGATAGAGATAACTAAAGCTATAATAATTGATGCAATAATCCTGAGATCTGCTTTTTGTTTCATTTTATTCTTCTTTTTGTATTTTATTTCAAAGTTTCTATTTCATAACAGGCTGCAAAAATGGTTCAAACTCTGTTTGAGATAACTTAATAGTTCTTTCAACAGTTGGTGTTGATATATTGCAATCATGATCCAGCAAATATTTGTATTCAAATGTATTATTAGCGCTGGTAATAGGAGTTGTAGCTCTTTTCACGTCAATGAGTTCTGATGGCAGGATGTTCACTGGAGCAAAGAATGTTATTTCTGATTTAGCAGACACATTTTGAAGATTTATATCATACTTTGAATTTCCCAAAGGATATTTTCCCTTATAAGTGCCTTTGCCTGTCGGATGCAGGCTCATGTTTATATGGCCTCCGTCTCCAGTATCATATCTTGAAGGCTCTATTGTAGCATTTCCCCATACAAACACATCTAATGTATAGCTCCTGCTGTAAAGCTTTGCAGTATCCTGCAAAGGATATATAATCACACCATCCGGAAGCTCATTGCTTGTCATGACAACCATTTCATCAGGCTCAATGTCCCTAAAAGTTCTTAATAATAAGTCATCAGCTTCCTCTCCTGTGCAGAGCCTGTCTTTTGTAAATCCATCAGTCTCGTAGTGATATTTCATAAAATCAGGCAGATATACCTGCTTCACAATAAGATCTAATTCCTTAAGAGGCTCAAGCAGAAAACTATATGCACTCTTCTCGTTTTTGCCTGTGCTGACAAAAGCTGTCTTTTCACCATAACCCTCCCTTACCAGTTTAATCTGGCAATTGTGGCATATTGGGTATTGTGCCTTGCTTCTTCCATCTTTATCTGTCACATCAATAAAGCAGGGACTTGTGCTGAACGGCTCGTTATAGAATATTTCAGCGCCCTCAATAGCATCTCCTGTAAAAGCATCTTTTGCCGCTATAGTTATATTTTGGCTTAATCTCTGCTCTGGCTCACAGAACAAAGGGGGAGCAGAAATATTCATGACCTTCATCAACTCTGCAGCCTCGCTCTCAGCCTGTTCTATCAAGGGACTGCGAGGAACATATTCCCTTTTCTGGTTGCCGTATATTACAGTTTTCATAGGAAACGCAAATTCATATCCCTCATTCCTTGCAAAAGAGTTTGTGAATGGGTCAATATCTGCTGAATCATCATGCATAATCGATACCATTGAAGGGTACTGTACAAAATACTTAAAGCTGTACTTTGCTGAGCAGAATGAGGGAATAAACATCATGCCTTGCACTCGCATCATATCTCCTCTCAATGTATTTCCTGCCTTTGGTTTTATATCAAAATCCATCCCCCATACCGGTCTGTACTCATGGCTTATATGCAGAGACATATCCTCATCAAGCATATCATATATCAAAGAATCATAGAAATTCTTTGCTGCAAGGTTTTCGCTTTCCAGCTTTGCATAATTTGTCTTGTCTACTCTTATATTTGGCATATTCTTGTATATTATTGCCATGAGCTTTGCATGAACATCATCAACATTCCATGTTATATGCTTGCATGTTATGCCAGGGATAGTTGCAGCAAATGGAGGCAGCATCTCTTCGTCAGGACCAGAATAAACTGATATCATCTGGTTTGTAAAATCCTCAAGATATGTGTTTACAATTTCATACAGCACAATATCAGTTCCAGCATTAAGAATTTTGTCCCAGTCAACTGGCACTATATAATTAAAATCTTCCAGCCCAAACATTATATCTCCTGTTTTTATTTTCAATGGAAAATTCATGTTTACTATAACTGCATTGTCCAGATTGATATCAACATCCAAAGCACCAAGCCCTATCTCATATCCCTTTTGCCTGAAATTTTCAAAGTCTGCTATGCATTTGTATGTTTCATACTCAACATAAAACCCAAGTTCTTTTTCAAGAAACTGTTTTGATGGAATATCAAGATATCCGTCACCAAGCCAATAAGGCACCCTGTTCCCTTCTGCTGCCTCATCATCAACAACTTTAGGGCTGCCAAAATCGTCCAGTTTTACCACCCTGTTCCTGTCATCTTTCACAACAACATGCTCAACATCATCTGGAACATAAATATACCCCCCCTGCAGTCTCATAATCTCTAATCCTTCGAGGACAGCAGGCTTCAGGCATGCCATTATATAATGATACATCTCTTCCTGTCCAGAATACTCAAACTTTATAACTTTCTCAAGAGGCGCGCCTTCTTCTGCCTTTTGTAAAACAATATAAGAAACAAAACTTGCTCCTATCAGAATAATAATTCCTATAATGATAAAAACAGTCATCTGGCCTCTTTTACTACTAATTCTGGTCATTATTCAACATATTTAAATTGATAATTTAAATAACTTTCGAACAGAAATCTAAATCTTGCTACAAATCAAATCAATGTAAGGAGATGGGCAAAATAAGCAATAGCCGTAAACCTTGCTGTTCTTGGTAGAATCCCAAATAATATAAAATCAATTTTCTTCATCTTGAATATGCCTGCAATCCAGCATAAGGGCACATAAGGCAGTGGTGTAATCGCAGCTATTGAAAGCCCCAGCTTGCCATAACGCGCATAAAGCCTTTTTGCAATTCCGTACTGCTTTCTGTAATACCTTCGCTTAAATCCAAATCTGCCATAAGCGCGGCCTATATAATATCCTATGAAGCTTGCGATAACTGAGCCAGATACAGCATACAATATAACAGCCATTGCATTGAACTTAAGAAATATGCCTCCAACAATGACTATGTCAGGTCCAAGAGGCTGCATCAGAAGGTCAAGCAGAAAGCTGATGATGAATATTGCAAAGTAACTATAAGAGCTGATAAAAGTGAATATGCCTGATTCAATATTTGAATAGAAAACAAGGATTATAAGGGAAAGGAATACCATTAGGATGAAAATCAAGATTCCAGCAAGAGTTATTGCTCTTCTTAAAGGTTTTCTAGGAAGTCGCATCATAGTATGAACAAATGTATTATTATAAATATCTTTGCCAGATTATTTAACAATCCACCCATCTTCAGCATCAACCATAACCTTGCCTGACTTTGTATCAACCAGCTTTCCATCAGCCAGAATCTTTTTGCCCTTAACTTCAATTTTTATCTTTTCAAACTGGCTGAAGCCTATCTTCTGCTCATTATTCTTCATTCCTTTAACAAAAAGCTCTTCTCCTGCCTTGCAGCCTGATGCATCAATAAGAATACATTTCTTTCCTGTTTTATCGCTTGCAGCCAGAAGCATTCCATTGCTCTCTTCACCCCTTAATTTTGCAGGTTTCATATTGGTTATAACAACAATCTTCTTTCCGACCAGTTCATCAGTTGAATAAAACTTCCTTATGCCTGCAACAATCTGCCTTTTTTCTGTGCCCAGATTAATCCTGAGTATCATAAGCTTGTCTGCATCAGGATGATCTTTTGCTTCAATTATCTCAGCAACTTTCAAATTAAGAGGAAATGCTTTTGCTTCTTTCTTTGCTGAAAACTTTTTCTTCAGCTCTGCCATGGATTCGTCCTCAAGTTTTGTGAAAAGTATTTCAGGCTCATTTATTTTATGGCCCTTTTTTACAGGCAGTGTCCCAATAGAATCCCACAACAGTGGCTTGATATTGATTTGCTTAAAGATCTTTTCAGAGGTATCAGGAAGATATGGTTGAATCATCACTGCAAGATCACTTACAAGATTCACAAGAACATACAATGCTGTTCCAGCACTTTCAGGCTCTTCTTTTATCTTTTTCCATGGCTCGTTCTCCTGGAAATATTGGTTCCCAAGCTTTGCTATGTGCATTATCTGCTTTAAAGCCTCTTTTATCTCAACATCCTGCAAAAGCTCAGTAACTTTTGCTTCTTCTTTTTTTATTGTTTCAATAAAAGGTTTATCTGAGTCTGTCAGCTTTGGCGCAGGAACAGTTTTATCAAAGAATTTCTTTAAAAATATGACTGTCCTATTTACAAGGTTGCCAAGATTTGCCAGAAGCTCATTATTGTTCTTTTCCTGCATATCATCCCACTGGAATGATGAATCTGATTTTTCAGGCCTGTTGATAAGAAGATAATACCTGAAGACATCTGCAGGAATCCCTGTTTCAATTGCATCATCACCAAATACCCCTATACCTCTGGACTTTGAGAATTTCCCATCTTCATAATTAAGATATTCTGTAGAGCTAATCTTATAAAGCATAGTATAAGGATCTTTTGAGCCGATTAGAGAAGATGGAAAGATGATAGTATGGAAAGGGATATTATCTTTGCCCATAAACTGATATAACTTTACTTCTTTATCATTTTTCCACCATGATTCCCATGATTCTGGAAAGGCATTCTTTGTAATTGAGATGTAACCGATTGGCGCATCAAACCATACATAAAAAACCTTATTCTTATATTTTTCAAGAGGTATTGGAACCCCCCATTTAAGGTCACGGGAGATTGCGCGCTTCTTAAGCCCCTCTTTTATCCATGCATAAGTCATAGTTTTTGCGTTATTTGACCAATTACCTTCAACAGAACGCTTGTCAATCCACTTCAGAAGCTTAGGTTTCAATTTAGGCAGGTCTATAAAAAGATGATCTGTCTCTTTAATGACAGGAGTAGAATTGCAGACTTTACATCTTGGATTTTTCAGCTCAACAGCATTTAGCATACTGCCGCACTTATCACACTGGTCTCCACGAGCATCTTCATAACCACAAGATGGGCATGTGCCCTCGACAAAACGATCTGCAAGAAATTTATTACATCTTTCACAGTAAAGCTGCTCAACATTGGCTTCAATAATATATCCATTCTTATTCAGTTTTGAGAATATATCCTGCGTGATTTCAGTGTGAGCCTTTGTCGAAGTCCTGCCAAAAGTGTCAAAGCTTATATTAAACCAATCATAAATTCTCTTATGAATTGTATAGTATTTATCACAGATATCCTGTGGTGTTACTCCCTCTTCCAGCGCTTTTGTCTCTGTTGCTGTGCCATGCTCATCTGTCCCGCAGATATAGATAATCTTATGGCCAAAACTCCTGCAGAATCTTGCAAATACATCTGCTGAAAGAACACAACCTACAATATTCCCCAGATGTGGCATATTATTTACATACGGAAGCGCGCTTGTTATAAGGATTTTTTCTTTCATTAAGTGGATAGAATTAACAATTGTTTAAATAAGTTACTGATTCTTACTTACATTGTTAACTTATCGGCGTCTGTGCCATGGATGCCATTGAATGCTAAAGGCATTCATGGCATGGCCAGACAGAGCTTACCACGTTCCTATATGAAGTATAGGGTTGTGGTAAGTGGAGTAGTCGATAAGTAAACAATGTCCCGATTCTTATTCATATTAGATGATTTGTGTAAAAGAAAAATCTATTTATATAACCTAGTTTTATTACCAAAACAATACTTTTAATATCGCTAATATGGAGGTGCGCTTATGGTGAGGACAATCAAAGAAGTGGAAGAAGAAAAAGAGGAGAGGGAAGAGGTAACTGAAGAGAAAGAGATATATGAAAAAGAAGGCATACAGGAGCAAATGGAAGAAGGCCAGATCTCAGACTGGGAAGCAGGATTTATGGAAGGCGCTTCAGGTGGAGGAGCAGGGGCAAAATGCAGAAAATGCGGAAAGATATTTTCTGGCGATGACACTGTGCTTGAAAGGGAGATAGATGGAGAAAGATGCCGGTTCTGCTCAGATAAATGCGTAGAAGAATATATTGAAGGCAAAAAAGCAAAAGGCAAAGAGACGTTTAAGGATTACGAGCATTAAACCAAAATTTTCCTCTGGAAATTTTTTGTTTTCCATAATATTTATAAATAAGTATGGAATCTTTTTAATCAACACCCCGCGTAGCTCAACGGCTAGAGCGTTCGGCTGTAGTTAAAACGTCTGCTGACTTTGCATAAGCTTGGGATGACCGCAGATCAGCTGAAACCGAAAGGTTGCTGGTTCAAATCCGGCCGCGGTGTTTTTTATATTGGCAAGGATATAATATTTTCAAGATTAATAGAAACATTTAAATATATATAAAAATAAAATACAAAAAAAGAAAAAAATAAATATAGTGTTGTATTTCCCTTTAGTAAGGAGGATTATGATGGACAAAGACAATAATATAGAAGAATACAGAATGTTTGTGGAATCTGCATCTAGGAATGATTCTGATATGCCAATTCCAAATTCAACAGAAAGACATGCAAAAATTCTTTATGAATATATGCTGCCATCTGCTAAACACTTCATCCATATTTTCACAGGAAGTTTTCGAGAAGTTTTCTACAAAGAACTTAATAATAAGTTTGATTCTGCACATAAAAAAGGGGTTGAAATTTGTATCTTAACAAAAAAGAAGATTCCTGAAAATATAAAAAAGATATATCCATATATTAAATTTAAGATTGTTAATACAAGTTTAGTTAACCATTTTATGGTTATTGATAATAAAATCTACCGATTCGAAAAGGAACATCCAGAAGATGAGAAAAATGTTGAAGCTATTGCAAATTTTAATGATTCTAAAAGAGCAAAAGGTTTAAATAATCTTTTTTCTCAAATTAGCACGAATTAATAATCCCTAAAGATAACTGTATTAAAAAAAGGAGGTGATAACTAAGATAGGCGATATTGATGTACAATTTAATATATCATCCTCATACAATAATAACAAACTTTATAATCCATTTAGATATTGGATTATTCATAGTATTTTCTTTGGCATTTATATTCTTACAAATATTGATTTCGCTAGGAATAGCTTCTTTCCAAGTAAGATATAAAGATACTGATAAAAATACAATTGAACTATTTAATCTGCTGTTTGAGAAAGTTGAAATCAATTGTGATATATTAATAAATAAAATAACCTTGCTCTGGAAATTTTGTTTATCTTCCCTTACAATTATTTTTATTTATTATTTAGAATCTATCATTCTTGGTTATATAGATATACCTATATTAAGTAGAATAGGACAATTGATATTGCTATTATTGTTATTATTAATCATTTTGATGAACCTAACACTTCTTTCTAAAGCTTTAAGTGTTCCTTTCATAGAAAGTTATTCTCAAATAAAAGAAGCTGTTAGAGGTATAGTGTTTAGAGAATTTAAGAGCAGAGGTAACTTACCTGAGAGAGAACTTGAAAAAGAAATAAAAGAACTGCTGGAAAAAAGAATATGATCTTCCTATTTATTCTGAAACAGTTGAAAAAATAAACATATTTTATTATATATAATAATAAGACGAAAAAGAGAATAAATCTTTTTTTTATGTTTTTTTTCTTTAATTTCTAAAACAAACATTTATTTGTACAGCTAAAGAAGATTCATGTATGCAGAAGAAAATAACTATCCTGAAAATAACGCTTATAATTATATCATTGCTTTTATTCATCAGCATATTCTCTCTGGTCACAAAATTCAATTCAATATCGCAGCAAAAGATTACTAGTGCAGTGATTGCTATAGGAGAAGTGATAAAGCTTCCTAACCCTATAATCAAAAGCAATATATCAGTAGAAGAGGCAATATACAACCGGAAGTCAATCAGGAATTTCATGGATGAGCAGTTATCCCTAAAAGACTTCTCGCAGCTTTTGTATTCCAGCCAGGGAATAACTGAAGGGACACACAGGGTAGTGCCGTCAGCAGGAGCATTATATCCTCTTGAGATATATGCAGCAGTCGAAGATGTAGAGAATATCACTCCTGGCTTGTATCATTATATTCCTCATAAGCATTCTATAGAATACATAGCAGGCGGATCAATAAAGCCAAACATACCTTCAATAGCATACAACCAGCTTTGGATAAAAGATTCTGCTGCAGACATAATAATTGCTGCTGACTATTCAAGGACAGAAAGCAAATACAGAAAGATGGCTGAGAAATATGTCCATATGGAAGTAGGTCATGCCAGCCAGAATGTATACCTGCAGGCTTATGCGCTAGGTCTGGGAACAACAATAGTAGGCGGATTTGACAATAAGAAGATGAAAGAGCTGATGGGAATCCCTTATATGCCTCTGGCTATACTGCCGATTGGAAAGCCAGGGTGAAATTATGGCAAAAGTTTAAAACAAAGATATTTTAGTATATATAAGAATCTTCTGGAACCGTATATTGAGGAGGTGGAGGAGGGCATTGTATTGGTTTAATAGGATACTGCCTAATCAAATCCATTTTCTTTCTAAATTCTTCTAAATTTTTTTGAGCTTTTTCCCAACGTTGGCAATCCTGAACATTATCCTCAATTGTTTGCATAATAATAAATAAACTTAATCAATATATAAGTTTTTTGCCAAAATCAGCATCCTTAATTAGAAACGATACCTTTATAAATGGCGCTAGACTCACCTTGCTCATATGCCAGAACAATCATTCTAAGGGTCAATGTGTCTGTATAGATAATAGGCTCTCAGATTGATTGGAACCAATATATAATCAAATTATATATTGGATTAGAACTGCCCTGGTGGTCTAGTCCGGCCTATGATGAAGCCCTGTCGGGGCAGCTAAGGTCAGGTGACCTTTTTGTCGCATAAAGGCTTCGACCCGGGTTCGAATAGGTTTTTCAGGAATGAATACCTTTGAAAGTCCCGGCCAGGGCGTCTTTTATCACAAAAGCAAATATCAGGACAGAAAAAAACAAAAAAGGGCCGTTAGCTCAGCCTGGCTAGAGCACTTGACTTTTAAGGTTCATACGAACCATTGAAATCAAGGGGTCGCGAGTTCGAATCTCGTACGGCCCATTCATCAAATATACCAATCAAATAGAGGAGAGGAATCAAGATGTCAAAAGGAGTGAACATAAGCAAACATCTTCTTGTTCCCAAGCATATAAAGCTGAGCGAGAAAGACAAAGATAAGCTGTTGGAAAAATACAATATTTCTGTAACACAACTGCCTAAGATCCTGCAGAAAGATCCAGCAATAAAAGACCTTAAGCTGAAACAGGGAGATGTTGTCAAGATAATACGGAAAAGCTCAACAGCAGGAGAGACTGAATTTTACAGGGGAGTTTCAAATGGTTAAGCAAGGAAAGCTATTGATCGAAAAATATTTTGAAGAACAAACATTTGTTCAGTCAAACATAGAGACATTCAATCATTTCATCGACGTTGAACTTCAGGCAATAATAGATGAAAATCAGGATATAGAACCGACGATAATACCTCATAATGTGGATAAGTTCAAGATAAGTCTTGATAAGATCTGGATAGAAAAGCCGCAGATCACTGAAGCTGACGGTTCAAAAAGGGAAATATTACCCATTGAAGCGCGGCTTAGGAAGATTACTTATGCTGCGCCGTGTTTTATAGAACTTTCAAGCCATATAAATGATGTCCAGAGGGAGAGCTTTGTCACGCAGATAGGGAATATACCTATAATGCTAAAATCGAAATATTGCCTTTTGAATAAACTTTCTAAGGATGATCTTATCGCTCATGGAGAGGACCCTAATGATCCAGGAGGATATTTTATAATAAACGGTACAGAAAAAGCGCTCATTCATATCGAAGACCTTGCAGCCAACACATTCCTTGTAGATCATATCGGCGCAGGAGTGAGTGAATATGTAGGAAAAATGTTCTCTGAGGCAGGATCATTCAAGATTCCGCATACAATAGAAAGGATGAAAGACGGGATATTCTATCTCACATTTACAAGGGTCAAAAGAATGCCTGTAATAATGGTACTGAAAGCTCTTGGGATGACTAAAGATCAGGATATAATGAAAGCTATCTCTGGGGACAGGGAATTTGATGAGGTTCTTATGAACCTTTATGAATTTGTTGATATCAAGAATGTAGAGGATGCGATGGACAAGGTCGCAAAAAGAATAGGAATAACACAGTCAAAAGAGATTAGAATTGAGAGGATGGGTGAGATACTTGATAAATACCTAATCCCTCATATTGGGATTGATAGTGAATTGAGATTAATGAAAGCCCAGAATCTATGTAAGATGATAAAAAAGTTCATCATGGTCGCAAACAAAGAATTAAAGCCTGATGACAAAGACCATTATATGAACAAGAGGCTTAAATCAAGCGGTGATTTGCTTGCAGACCTTTTTAGGGTGAATCTTAAGGTTCTTATCGGAGACCTTCTATATAATTTTCAGAGGATTGTCAAGAGGGGGAAATTTCCATCTATAAAAGTCATAATCAGGGACAAGCTTCTTACATCAAGAATATACAGTTCCATGGCTACTGGAAACTGGGTAGGAGGCAGGAAAGGGATAAGCCAAAGGATGCAGAGAATGAATTTCCTTGATATGATGAGCCACCTCCAAAGGGTTGTAAGTCCGCTTTCTGCATCACAGGAGAATTTCAAAGCAAGAGAGCTGCACTCGACTCATCTGGGCAGGTTGTGTCCCATAGAGACTCCTGAAGGTACGAATATCGGGCTCAGGAAAAATCTTGCAATGCTTGCTGCAGTATCAAAGTATTCTGATGAAACAGAGATAATAAGATCATTAAAGAACATGGGATTGGATGTGGCAAAATGAACGAAGTTTATCTTAATGGAAAATATATAGGCACAGTAGAGAATGGAATGGATTTTGTAGAGCAGGTAAGAAGAGAGAGAAGAAAAAATATAATGCCTCATGACCTTAATATTTATTATCATGAGGAGACAGGCAATATACTGATGCAGGCATGCAAAGGCAGGGTCAGGAGGCCGCTTATCATAATCAAAGAAGGAAAACCTTTGTTGACTGATTCCCATATCAAACAACTCCATACTGGAGAAATAAAATGGTCAAATCTTGTTGAGCAGGGTATTATAGAATATCTTGATGCAATGGAAGAGGAGAATGCTCTTGTAGCATTTAATGATAATGATTTAACTGAGGAACACACCCATATGGAGATAACTCCTTTGGATATTGTGGGCATGTGCGCATCCCATGTTCCATACGGCAACTATATGCCTGGCGCAAGGATGAATATGGGGTCAAAAAACCAGAAACAGGCTATAGGATTCTATGCTGCGAATTTCCCTGTAAGGATGGATATGGATGTTAACCTTCTTCATACTCCTCAGGTGCCTATTGTCAAGTCAATAATGCATGACATCTCAAGCTACGCAGACCATCCTTCAGGCCAGAACTTTACAATTGCTGTAATGAGCTACGGCGGATATAATATGGAAGATGCTTCACTAATCAATAAAGGGTCTATCGAGAGGGGGCTTGCGAGAAGTTCCTATTACAGGCCTGCTATCACAGAAGAATTAAGGTATTCAGGTGGTCTTATAGATGAGGTATGCATCCCTGATAAGGATGTAAGAGGATATAAGAGCGAGAAGGATTACAGGCTGCTTGAGCCTGACGGCATAATCTCTCCAGAAGCTAAAGTGAAAGAAGGAGATGTCATAATCGGAAAGACAAGCCCGCCAAGATTCCTTAGTTCTATGGATGAGTACAATCTTACTTCAAATCTTAAGCGCGAGAGTTCGCTTGCATGCAGGCATGGAGAGAGAGGCGTTGTGGATTTTGTATTTCTTACAGAGAATGAAGAAGGAAACAAATTTGTGCAGGTAAGGCTCAGGGACCAGAGAATCCCAGAGATTGGAGACAAATTTACAAGCAGGCATGGTCAGAAAGGAATAGTTGGTATGATAATCCCTCAGGTTGATATGCCTTTTACAGCATCTGGAATAACACCTGATCTGATATTCTCACCTCATGGTATTCCATCCAGGATGACTATTGCCCATCTGATTGAGCTTATTGGCGGGAAGACCGGAGCTATGGCTGGCAGGCAGATAGATGGGACATTGTTTAACTCAGAGCCTGAAAAAGCGATAAGGGAAGAGCTCTTGTCATTAGGATTCAGGGAGAATGGCACAGAAACAATGTACAATGGTATTACGGGGCAGCAGTTCACTGCCAAGATATTCATAGGAAACATGTACTTTCTCAAACTAAAGCATATGGTAGCAAACAAGATACACTCAAGGGCAAGAGGGCCTATACAGCTTCTCACAAGGCAGCCAACTGAAGGAAGAGCAAAAGAAGGCGGCCTGAGACTAGGGGAGATGGAAAAAGACACATTTGTCGCTCATGGCACAAGCCTGCTGTTGAAAGAGAGGTTTGACAGTGATAAGACAGTTGTCCCTGTATGCGAGAATTGTGGAATAATAGCTATCAAAGATGAGTTCAAGGATAAAAAATATTGCCCTATCTGCGGCGATAATGTGGAGATAACCGACATAGAGCTTTCATACGCGTTCAAGCTTATGCTCGATGAATTAAAGACGCTTGGATTATATCCTAAGCTGATACTTAAAAACAAATACTGAATGATGCAAAATGCCAAAAGAAGAAATAAAACAAACACAAGAAGAAGCCGAAGCTAAAGAAGAAGCTAAAGACGAAGCCAAAGAAGAAGCTAAAGAAGAAGCTAAAGAAGAAGAATCTAATATTGAGACTGCGAAGACTGGTGCTATAAGTGGTGACCTTGTAGGCGAAGAGTATATTGAAAGGATAGAAGGTTATGAGCAGTATGTATACAAGAAAGTAAAGAATATAATCTTTGGTGTTTTGTCTCCAGTCATGATAAAGAAGATGGCTTCAGCAAAGATTGTTACGCCAGAACTTTATGACAGAGAAGGATACCCTGTTGATGGCGGTCTTATGGATATAAGGCTTGGAGTGATTGACCCTGGCTTGAAATGCAAGACCTGCGGATCAAAGCTCAAGGAGTGTATAGGTCATTTTGGATATATAGAGATTGCAAGGCCAATAATTCATGTAAAGTATTCCAATATAATACTCAATCTTCTCAGATGTACATGCAGAGAGTGTGAAAGGACACTCATACAGCAGCAAGAGCTGCAGAAATATCTAGACCGTCTGGATCATATTGAAAAGACAGAAGGAATAGAAGCAAGAAGAGATAATGTAAAACAAATAATGACTGAATTAAGGAAAGTTAGCAAATGTCCACACTGCAAGGCAAAGCAGCAGAAGATATCTATAGAAAAACCAACTACTTTTCTTGAAGATGAGAAGAGGATAAGTCCTATAGAAATAAGGACAAGGCTTGAGAATATTCCTGATGATGAGCTTCCTTTATTCGGGCTGAATCATAAGTTTATAAGGCCAGAGTGGATGATATTAACTGTACTTCCAATTCCTCCTGTGACAATGAGGCCTTCAATCACT
>DAOVBM010000043.1 GCA_030670545.1 Candidatus Woesearchaeota archaeon | reverse complement strand
TTTCTTATCTCAGAAGCAGACAGCTTATGATTTGATCTGCTGATTCTTCTATATGCATTGCCTCTGAAGAATACTGGTTTTTCATTTGCTTCATTTATCTCAATGATTATCAGATTTTTATCATCTATGCTTTTAACTAGTATCTTCGGATAAATATGATTGTCTGTATTCTGCTTGATGTAATTTGCTAACCCTTCAAGGGTATTTTTTCCGACTTCAACACCTATGATTTTCCCAGAATCACTAACGCCAATGATAATCTTTCCTTTGTTTGTATTTGAAAAAGCAGAAACAGTTTCACCAATCTCACTTTTAAGACTAAGGGATTCTTTAAACTCAACTGTTTCAGATTCTCCTTTTTCAATTGCTCTTTGCAATTCCTGCATTCTATGAAGAATCAACAGCTGATTTAAAAGCTTATCTTCTTAATTTCGGAAGTTTTTCGACGGTATCGAAAGAAATAATAAACTGAGAAAAGAGCAAAAGAAACATAATCTTCCAGCTCACATCCACCAAAAGCCTACTGGCTGATGCTTTTTATTGACAGGCAGCCCTATATTATTGGGGGGAGTAAACTTTATTTCATCATCTGTATCATTAGTCATTTTCTTCAATTTTGAGATTGTGTGAAGAAAAGCATTTATTACTCTTCTAAAATGTTCGACCAGCCATTCTCCTCTTTTCTTTATGTCCGTGGCCGCCTGAGCACCGTCATAGTAATGTTCAAGCTCTGCAATGTCACCTGCAGAATTGCCATTTTCTGACAGCGAGTTATCAAGCATTTGCTTATCATGATATATAATTTGAGCAGATCTGATTCTCTCGGATATTTCAGGATATTTTTGCAGAGATAAGGATGCTAGTTCTTTAATGTCTTTTGCTATCCATCCTGTATCATTTACCTCAAAGCTCCTTTTTTTATTGGTTTTAGGGTCAATTCCCTGTATTTTAAGTTTCTTAAAATACCACACAGGAATCGTTTTGCCATCAGATAAAATCATTTCATCATTATCATGATAAGAAGCTGTTATTTCAATACCGCCTTTAACTCCTAACTTAGTTACCCTTCCAGATTTATCCAGGGTAGAATAATATTCATATGGTTCAGGAATATATATCTGAATTCTTGTTCTTGAATAGCCATTAGGGAAAACACGCATGAAATATCCCTCACTTGTGAGTCCCCAAGTCCCAATTTTAATATCTTTGGATTTCTTTAGTTTTCCAAATCGCATAGCAGCCTTTTCCAGTTCTTTATATGTTGTTCTGGTATCTGTTATCTTATTTTTGATTTTATCAGCTGTATTCCAAACACGAAGAATCTCACTTGGCAGTCTTTTTTTAAACTCTCTAAAAAACCAGTCTTTGACAGGTTGGGGCATTTTGTTCCAAAAACTCTTTCTCAATTGCTTTAAGTCTTCTTTTGCTAACAACTGCCCAGCTATAAGTTGCAAATTATGAGACATATCTTCATATTTTATGCCTGATGTAATCGCCCATATCAATGCCTGAATCTCTTGTTGTGTGATCCCATGATTTTTTAATGAATTATTCAGGATTTCCTTGATAATCTTACTCTGCTTTCCCTTAAGAGGAGCAGCAAGATAAACAGAATCAGAAGAAGGACAATATTTCCCTGTATCCAGGCAAAAACTATGCAGATAAAAATCATAAACCCCTGGACTCAAAGCTACTGTACCATATTTGGCTAACTTATCCATGATTTTTGGAGAAACTGGATGAGGAAGGTAATCTTCAATACTAAGAAGATAAGGAAAAACATCATCAATGCCTGAACTTACTGCTTCTTTCTTTGCAAGAAATTTTCCAGCTAATAAATTTATCAGTTTATATCTCCATGCAGCAACGAATTTAAACATCTTCTTCTGCTAATTGTATCACTTATTTAAAAACATTCGCATAATCAACAGCGAAATCAGGCAAATCAACCATCTCAAGAGCAGGTGAAATAGAGCAATACGCACAAAACAACTCCAGAACAATGCGCACAAAACATAATAAAAAAAGCTGTTGAAATGGGTTATTTAGACTGAATCTTTCACAATCAATTCTTTCCTTATCTTATCATAATATTTATGATCCCCTAGATGGAATTCAATATAGAATGAATTCTTTAGCTTGACAAATAAGATACGATACTCATTGTTATTGATTCTGAAAGCGTGCCTAAATGTCATCAACTCATTGATTTGCCAGTTCTTATACCTTTTTTTAGAGGCTATTTTTATGGGTCGAATATCTTTATTGATTATTCTTTTAATCCATTGATATATCTCTTCTTTTTTTGCCTCATTAATCATTCCTGCAATGACATCAAACTTGCTGCCTAAAAATTCTATCTGAGAATCTTGAGTAATTAACTCTCTAATCCTACCTTTAAACCCTTCTGTATTTGCCATTAAGCAGACTCTTCTATGATTTTATGCGCAAGATCATACAGATACCTGTGACTATCATACTCAAATAAATCTTTATATGATCCTGCCTGAGTATAGAAATATCGTTTTACATAGCTCCTTTTAATATGTTTGGCAATAATTCCCGGAATATCTTCGGATAAATAGTTTAGGAATTCTTTATAATTATTGAACTTTAATATTTTTTTCATAAGTTCAAAACTATCCAAGACCTGGCCTGTTTTGAAATATTCTGTGTATAAGACAACGAATCTAATCTCTTTACGAAATGTTTGTTTATTATTGAGGACAGAAGGTACTGCTTCATTTATAGTATTCCAATAATCAGCTAATGTAATTTTTAACAGCTTTTTAGGAAGAATATTTTTTGCAATGCAGCTTTTTGAAACAGAATGATAAAACAATGAAGATAAATCATTAAAATCTATCTTTATTATATTAACTTTCAGGTTGTCAGCCTTAATCTCCTTTTTTGTCCTGCTAATCACAAAAACATCAATATCTTTGTAATTTTTCTTATATAAAAATGATCCTGTTATAAAACAATATTTGGCAGGAATGGATAATAAAATATCTCTGCATTCTTCAAGTCTTTCATTTATAATATCTATGTTATTTGGGTTATATACTATCATCTTCTATTACTTATTTTAGATTTATTTATAAACCTTTCTCTTAAGGAGATATATTATATAGAAAAGGTAATATACTTAATATTAGTTATTTCAAAACTTATCCTCTTAATTCCGCAGGTTTTTCGACGATATCGGAAGAAATCTTTTATCTTATTTTTTCTTGTATCCAAATACCTTATTGTACTTCTCATGATCCATGAATTCAAGAATAAATGCAATGATTTTAACTTCATCTCCAATTAAAGTATAAAGAAGTCTCCAGTATCCAACTAATTCTACTCTAAATATCCTGTCTGTGCCATATTTTGCAATTGTCTTTTTCGAAAGATACTTTCGGGGGATTAAATCACCAAAATTATGGTTGGCTTTTATATTTCTTAATGCATTATTTATGGAAGACAATAATTGAGAATAGGATGGTTTCTTTTTAGCAGCCTTTCCGTTAGCAATACAATCCTGCAACTCCTGATATTCCTTATATGCTTCTTCATCAAACTGTATAACTGTTTCTTTCATCTTTCACATCACTGTAATTCCTTTCTCAAGCTTTTTTTGAAGAGTCTTGTTGATGTCTTCTTTGTAAATCCAGATTATACCTTCTTTGATAATTACAATTTTGCCGCTATCCATGAGATAATTTAATATCAGATTTAAGGTAGGTCTCATTATTTTTTTAGGGAGTCTCCTATCTATTTCATTCTTTGACAAAGGATCCTTAGCTTCCCGAATTGTTTTTTCAACATTCAATATTGTGTCTAAACGGGGGTAATGCAATACTTTGAGATTCATATTTGACCACCTATATAAACTTATATCATGGTATAAACTTATACTATATATAAATGTTTCGTTTTTATGGTGCTGTTCCATAAATTATAGAATCAACAGCTGATTTAAAAATCTATCCCTGCAATTTCGCAAGTTTTCCGACGGTATCGAAAGAAATAAACCTTGATGGAGATAAGATAAGGAGGGGATTAAATCCTTTCAAAATTCGCATAATTTATTTTGATTAAACAATATCTTTCCTGACATTGGTCCAGCATTGAACAATAAATCTATACATGACATAAAAGGCATAAATGGTTCAAATTGCTGTTGATAAGTTGGATGTTTAAATTCCTGAAATTCTACTTTAATATTTTCTCTTTCAAAATCCTTTAGATTCAAATAGCTCTTGCCGCCTATTCCAGACAAATAGGTGCTTGCATTCACTTTTTTGCATATATCTAATACAACTTCATTTCCACCTTTAATTTTAGACAATCCCAGATCAGAAGCATATACTATCTTTGTTTTAACTTTAAATTCATTTAATATCAACTTAATTATTTCTATATTAAGCTCTGATAATCCTGTAAATCTCTTATTTAATATGTTGCTTATCATTTCAAAATACTTTTCAAAGAATTCGCTCCCTTTATAATTCTCCTTTATCAAGTTAATATATTGTTCAATCCAATTATGAGAGTATGATATCTGAATATCTTTAATATTTGCGGATAGGGGATGGTTTTTGACAGGAACAGTTATCCATGAAAATCCTTGTTTTTTACTGCTCCTTATTTTATTTCTATTCTGAAAATCATTTTTTTTGAATTGGACATTGTCTAATATCACAAATAAGTCTACTTTAGATATTTTGTCAATCAACCCAAGCCAGGGCATGTGTTCTGGTTGATGTATTGTTATTCTCATTTTTATTATCCCAGTCTACTAACACCCCTATATTGTATATAAATCTTTTTGTCAAATGTAAGTAAAAAGTCTGCTATTCAAAGAGCACCAGCATCATCAGGTCAAAACTCTCTCGATTTTGAAGTCTTGCTCGTCGCGGGGGGAAGCCCCATCCGGGGACGCAGAGCCTTCTAATAACCTATCCTAAGTTTTGAAGATGCTTGTGCTCCGTTGCACCTGACTTTTTGCTTACTGTCAAATAATATTTGGAGTGAAACAAGATTTTTCATGAGGCTATAGATTTCGATAAAAGTCCCCAAAACATTTAAAAACAAATAACAAATATCATTGCTTATGATTAATGATTACGGCATGAGCCTTGATGTTTCAAAAGATATTGAGTCTGGCAATAGAATCAATGACCCTGTGGACAATGCAGGATCAAAGAAAAAGCAGGAAACTAAAAAAAAGCCTGCCAGAATCCAGACTGGATCATTCAACTGGCAGATTGCAGTATTCATTGCAATCCTGATATTTGTGGCTGTCTTTACAAGGCTTGAAACAGTTGATATGCCTCTTTTTGATGCAAGAGCTGAGGCAGTGGTTGATAATAATATAAAGAACATCATAACCCAACAGGTGGCGCTGGATAAAAGTATACTTGCGCATGAGAAGCCCCAAATTGCAGAAGAGCAGTATACTAAGGCAATAAATAATCCGCAGAGAGATGAGCTTATAAAAAATACTGCTGCCAGCTACAAAGAGGCATACAGGGATGAATTTGGGCTTAATTATCTTTATGGAGCAGACGCTTATCATTATTATAGGCAGATAAAAGCGATTGCAGAACATGATCAAAAATCCAGTCTTGGTCTTCCATCAATATATGCTGGTTTTTTTAAAATAATATACTTCTTCAATCACAATATTCAATTGAAAAAAGCAATCTTTTACCTTCCTGTATTCTTTGGAACATTAGCAGTAATATTTCTGTTCTTTATAACAAGAAAAATAACAAATAACATCAGTGGATTTTTTGCAGGATTATTCTTTGCATTAAACCCCAGCTTTTTGTTAAATACAAGGGCAGGGTTTATTGACACTAACTCATTAAATGTTTTATTATCATTGGCAATTATCTATCTGTTTCTTCATACAATTGAGCTTAAGAAAAAATCAATTTTTACAGGAGTCTTATTAATCATGTCTGTCTGGATATTTAAGCAGATATGGGGTGGATATTTTTATATCTTATTTATATTAGCTGGTTGTGTTTTAACATTTACATTCTTATACATACTAATAAAAGCAGTAAAAACACGTGAAATAAAATGGAAATTAATATTAGCCAGCATAATATTTGCAGGCTCAGGATTTATTTATTGGTTTGTAGACTCAAGATATATGAATCACATCCTGTCAAGATTTAAATTTAATAATGGATTTTTCCCCTCCGGATTCCTGACAGTATCAGAACTGCAGGGTTATTCTTTTAGTCTTTTTTCATCAAGGCTTGGAGGTTATATTATTGTATTCTTTGTATTATGCACTATTGCTTTTTTAACATATAAAATATTTAAGAATTTAACCAGCATGAAAGATGTAAACTTCAAAGATTTTTCAGATAAAATCAGGAATAATTTGTTCATAGTGCTTTATTTCATCTCACTTGCTTTTGTGCCATTTTTTGCAAAACGATTTACAACTTATTTTGTTCTTATATTTTGCATAACTTTGGGTGTAGGGCTGTATTACTTTGTGCCATGGCTGATAAGATTAATAGGATATCTCAATTTAAATATAAATAAAAGCTATATAAAAGCAGGACTTGTAATCTTAATCTCAATCATTCTTGTTATGTTCATAGTGCCTGCCTTAAAAGTAAATATGAACACAATCCCACATATGAATGATGCAATCTACAATACAGCTATTGAAATAAAATACAATTCATCTGAAAACGCAAAAATAAACCTCTGGTGGGATTATGGATATCTTTACCAGGCTGTAGCTGAACGGAGTGTTTCTTTTCATGGAGGCTCTTTTGAAAGTTCAAGGCTTCATTGGATTACAAAAGCATTCTTAACAGATGATGAGAATCTTTCAGCAGGGATATTAAGGATGCTGAACTGCAATAATGAAGCAGCAGCGCATAAGATATTGTCAAAAGAAGCAGGAAATAGCAAAGCTATAGAGATATTGCATAAGATTCTTGCAATGACAAGGCAGGAAGCAGAATCATATCTCAAAGACAACAATCTGCCTGAGAAAGTTGCAGGATTAACTCACTGCGAATCACCTGAATCATTCATTGTGCTGGGTGATGAACTTACAAATAAAGTATCTGTACTGAATTATTATGCGAATTTCGATTTTAAGAAAAACAGTGATCAGCTGGAAATAAAAGATATGAGCCCTGAAGATGCAATCAATCATTTGATTAACAAATATAATCTTTCAAAAAAGGAAGCTCAAAAATATAGTTTTGAGCTTTCAGAGTATGACCCTAATTTTATGCCTTCTGTACAGTTCAAGTCACAGACTGAAAGATGCCAGGAAAAAGATGGAATAATAATCTGCGGCAATGGATTTATAGCCAATCTTTCCAGTATGGATATTGCGCTCAAGAACATGCATCCGCCAGCATTCATATTCTACAACGGCACTGTTTATAGAACAGATTATGAAAATTCAAAGATCAAATATATTCCAGTTATAATTGAAGAGAAAGGTTATTACAGCATTTTTGTTATGAACCCTGAATTTGACAGAAGTATGCTTTTCAGGCTTCTTTACCTTGATGGCAAAGGCCTTGATAATTTCGAATTCTTCAGCAAAGAGACAATGCCGCAGAAAGTGGTTGCTTATAGAGTATTAGTTTAACAGGTATCAGATTAATCATGATTTTTTCTTCAATTTTTCAAGGTTTTTTATCCTATTTTTCAACTCAATCATCTTCAGTTCCCTGCCAACTACAAGATTATGGAATCTTTCAAGTTCGTCAACCCTTCCCTTGAGTTCCTCATTAGATCTGCTAAGTTTTTTAGTCCTCTCTTTGACCATTGTCTCAAGTTCTTTTGTGTATCTTTTTATCTCAGCTTCTGCTTTTTTATTGTCAGTAATATCTGTTCCAGAACTTAATATTCCTGTTATATCTCCTTTATCATTCTTTAAAACACTATTATACCAGCTGATTATTCTTTTATCCCCTTGTTTTGTGATTACAAGATTTTCATAATGTTCGGCAATCTTTAAATTGCCTTGCATAATTTTCCTGAACACTTTTTTCACATCAGCACGCTTTTCCTCAGGAATGCATGTCTCAAACCAATTATTGCCAATAAGCTCTCCCTGCTTATAACCCAGGACTTCATATCCTTTTTTATTTAACATAGTAATCCTTGCTTTAGGACATAAAGCGATGATGATATTCCCTGCAAGATTAAGGTATTTTTCAGCTTTTTCTTTTTCTTTTTCAATTAATTCTTCTGATATCTTTCGTTCTGTGATGTCACGAGCAATCGCCAGAAAGATTCGCTTGCCGTTATTTGTAAAGGAGTTGCCCATTATCTCTACTGGCTGGTGTGTCCCATCTTTCCTTCGCTGGTTTACTTTAAACATTGCTTTTTTAATTACCCCTGCCTGAACTTTCAGGAATGCTTCGTACCCTGTTGGCTCAACGTCAATATCCCTGTTGCTTAGTTTTAACAGTTCCTCCCTGCTATAGCGGAGCATTTTGCAGGCAGATTTATTAACATCCTGGAATCTTCCAGTTTCATCACTTAGGAATATGGCATCCATGGCTGTATCAAACAGTGTCCTGAATCTTTGTTCAGATTCTTTGAGAGCATCATCTGTACACTTTTGATTGATTGTGTAGCCTATGATATCTGAAGAGATTCGCAGGAGCGCTATATCATCGTCGTTCCATTCCCCTGTCTTTAGGACATTATCAAAACCTATAAATCCTCTGAGTTTTCCTCTAATATGTACAGGGATGACCAGAAGCGATTTGATGTCCTGGGTCTCCAGTATCTCTTTTTCAGCCTTTGCTGCTGCAGGCATTTTTGATACATCTGTTATATGGATAATCTTATCTTTATGGAGTTTAGCTATCCACCAGGGGAACATATCAGTGGGGAGATTCTGAAGATTATCTATCTCTGAACTTATACCTTTTGCGCACCATTCATGCGTATTGTCCATTCTTGTTCCATCTTCTTTGAAAAGAAAAAGGTAAGTGCGGCTTGCTCCGCTTAATCTGCCAATCTCTCCAAGAGAAGTGTTAATTGCTTTATCTATATTTTTTCCTATGAATCGTGAGAAGATTGAATAAATTTTTCTTTCAAATAGTAATTTGCGCTTAAGGATTTGCTCTATCTTCTTTTTCTGCTGCGTACCTTCATTTATCCTGACTTTAGGTATTCCCTTATTTGGATTTGGGGTTCTTTTCCTCTTTCCCATATTTAGTATCATTTTGAGCATTATATTCATATAATCATCCTAATTATATAATATTTATGGATTATAGTTGTGGATAGTATGCTGTTATCATTTTTATATAGTCATAAAGATTTTTAAAGACAGCTTTCAAATGCTGTGTCATGGCAACTAAAAAACCAATGACAAAAACAATCTGTGCTAATCAGTCACTCAGCCCGTCTGGGTTGGGAATCTCTATGGCCATAGTATGGGGATCAGCAGTATTTCTTTGTACCTTGTTCTCTTATTATTCAGGAGCAGGATATGGTATGAATGGGGCAGGTGTACTTGCTTCGATTTACCCAGGATATACAGTCACCCCTCTTGGAGCAATAGGTGGATTGTTGTATGGGTTGATTGATGGGTTTATATTTGGCGCATTGATTGCATGGATTTACAATAAGGTCAAGTGAGAATTATTTTTTATTTTCCTCAATATAGCCTCTTAATTCAGAAATAGAACTAAATGTTAGGTATTCACCTTTTTGGATATCTTCCAGCCTTTTGATATATCCCTCTTTTACGTCTTTTTGTTTTGCGACCATGGATATCATAAATAAATTTACTTATTTAAATCTTCCGATTTCGCAAGCTGTTCAAATCTTATCTATGCTATAATCCCTTAACATTTCTCTGCGTTTCAAATAGATTCTAACAACTTCTTTGTCTTGAAACGCCATTGCGTTTACTTAGACCATTAGCTATACAAAGGAAAAGAAAGGATTAGAAGATATTTGAATTAATGTGGGCTTGGCTTGCCTAGCAAGACAACCCACCTCGTTTGCCAGCTGGCGAAAGAGCTGAGACCATTAGCTATGCAAAGGAAAAGAAAGAATCAGAAAATATTTGAAATCATAAAAGAAAAATATAAAAAATAATAAAAATCCCAATCACAGCAAGCTGTGGGGTATTTTTAAACTTTACAGGAACCAATCGAAACGCAGCAAAGCTGCAGGGTATTGAACCCAGTAAAGTAATAAAATTTAACCGCATGATCCAGATGGAGCGGTTGCTTCAGCAGTCCCTTTAAGCTGCTCACTGCATTCATCAGGCGCGTTGTCAAATGCTGCGCATAATGCCTGCTTGTAGCCTTCTTCGCTTCGTTCTCCATTGAACCTCTGGCCGTCGATAAAGACAGCAGGTGATCCAGTCACACTAAGGGTGTTTCCAAGCTGAAGGTCAGCTTCTGCTATGATTTCTCCTTCTTCATCAACGCATTGCTCTATCATGTCAGTGTCTATTCCCATGCCTTCTGCGACAGGCTTCCAGCATGTATCTGCATTACCTGCACTGCATGCTGTATTCATTGCAATCGCAAATTCAAAGAACTTGTCAGTTCCAATGTGCTTGTATACGCATGCTTCCCTTATGCCTTGTCTCATCTCCTGGACACCATGCATTGAGCAGTATCTGCTTTCACTATCTATGCAGTAATCCTCGCCACCTCCCTGGTAGTTGCTGTAGATTACATAATGAGGTATGAATTCAGCAGAATCTCCAAGCAGATCATATACTGGTTCTATAAGCTCTTCTGCCTGGTTGCCGTATGGACAGTAGCTCATAATAAAGAAATCTACCTGCGGCTTGTTATCTCCAGGAGTGATTCCAATTGACTGCATGAATTTTGCTTCAGCTTCCTTATCAATAAAATGGGTTGCTCCTGTTGCAGCATCCATGAGTTTGTAATTCTCTCCTACTTTCTCAAATGCTCCTCTTACCTGGAGATTGGTTTGCCATGTGTTTGTATCTTCAATATCTGAAGTGAATATATAAGCTGGAACATATGTCAGCTCGTACATCTCTGCTACTTCCCTGCCTGCTTCTGTGCTGATATCAATTCCCTCAATCACTATACCTGGGAACAGCTGCTTTGTGATATCTATGATTCTTGTTGTGTCGCATGCTGCGCATTCCTTGTCATTAAGCACTACCATATACACTTTTACAGGATCAACATAACTGCATTTAGCTTCAGGAGTTCCTGCATCCATGCATTTTGCTATTTTTCCTTCTTTTGGTGGGCAGTCCATATCAGAAGAGCATGGAGGCATTTCAGAACATGCAGGATGGTCTATCTCCATGCATATTGCGCTCTGGAATGATTCTGTATCCCTTCTTCCATCATATTGCTCGCCATTGATATAGATTGTAGGGCTTCCTCTTGCTTCCCTTTCCTGCGCCCTTTTGCTTGATTCAGATAGCAGTACTGCGCCTTCTTCTCCTTCTGCGCATGCTTTGACTGATTCAATATCCAATCCTGCTGAATCTGCGCAGTCTTCGAAAGTCTTATCTGCGTTTCTTATATCTTTATTCTGGCAGATTATGAAATCCATGTATTCATCAGGATTGTACTTTATTGCGCACAGCTGCCTTATGTTTTCATCAACCTCTGGCTGACCGTGAAGGCTCCTGAAGTTGCCATCTCCCAGCTCAGAGGCAATATAATCTATTGATAGGTTTATGCTGTTTCCCATTAACTTAAGCACAGGCGCTATACTGTCCTCAACCTGTGTTCCGTATGGGCACTGGCTCATCACATAGAATTCTATGCTTACAGATTCCCCTTCAGTCATGTTATTATATTTAATGCTGTCACTATCTCCTCCATCAACGCTATAATAATATTTAACACCAAATGCGATAAGAGCAAGAACTATTATCAATCCCAGAAATATCCAGAACTTGTTTGATACTTTTTCAGCAAGCGCTTCGCATTTGCCATTTTTACGCTTTTTAGAAGCGCACTCTTTCTTTACTTCCTTCTTCTCTTCTTTCTTTTCTTTCACTGTTTCTTTTTTCTCTTTCTCTGGTTTATTCTTGTCGTCTTTACCTTCTTTTGCTATCTTTTCTTCTTTAATGTTTTATTTTGATTCTTTTTCCAAAAATATCATCTCCTTGTTATGCTAAAAAGACGAGGCTAAAACTAGCACCTTTAGGTGCTGGATACCGCCTTGTCTTTTTGCATCCTAAAAATCCGCCTGCCAAAGCAAGTGTCCTGTCAAACTCCCTACTTTAGTGTGGAGTAGGACACTTGTGGCGGATTTTCATGATTATTAATCTGTATCTATTCTCAAATGATTAAATCTGATAAATTCAGTCTTATTTAAATGTTATGAAAATTTGCTGATAATAGTATAGGTTATTAAGCATATGATTTCATAAATATTATAAATAGAAAGAATAATCCTTAAAATATGACAAATATATCCTTATGCAATAAGATTTCAATTTTCGCAGTGTTAGTAATCATGCTGTGTTTAGTTTCAGGGTGCAGTTTTTCTGAAGATAACAATAACAATAGCAGCATAACAGAACCAGTTATTGAGAATAGCACTGAACCGGAAAATAACCCAAATGATGTAACACTTGACATAGATAATATTGATATAGCTGAAGGATATTATGAAATAACGCAAACAGATATATTTTCTATAGATAATCTGACTGCGAATGAAATACAGGTGCTTGGGCTTAAGATTGGGGATTCATCTGAAGACATGCTGAGCATGATGGGAGATCCTGATATACTGAGTGGTTATGAGGAAAATACCCTATTTAACTGCGAGTATGGAAAGGTTTTAGGCTTTGATGAGACAGGCATCATAATACAGATAAAGGATGATGTAATATCAAGGATAACCATACTTAAGCCATTTAATGAATATCTTGTTGGAGATACAGAATTCGGCAATAAGACAAAATATGATGTATACAGGATGTTTGGCAAGCCTGACAGGCAGTTTGAGGAGCCTAAGACAAGGATATTTTTCTATGATAAGACAGGCATAGACATACTTTTGCGTGGGATTAATGTGAAAGGAATAAGCATAAGAAAGCCTGATTCCCCAAAAGAATCAGAGGGTGGACTTATTTTATAGGGATATGCTTAATCTATCTGCTAATTAGGATTCATTAGATAATCAAACATCTTCTGAGGGGTATATAATGTTTCAGCAACCTCATCTGGTATCTCTATGCCGTACTTTTCTTCACATGACATCATCAGCTCTACCATGTCCAGGCTGTCACCGCCTAAATCGTCTGCCATATGTGAATCCGGTAATACTTCTTTTACATCTACACTAAGATGTTCTGCAATCAGTTTTTGCAATCCTTTGTATTCTATAATTTTAATCACCTCTTTTTAATCAATCTGCTGTCTTTTCATCTGTTATTATGTTGCGCAGATAACAAAAATTTGACAATTTATTGATAGCAAATCCTATCCCCACCATAAATGGAGGGGTATTACGGATTTGCATTATAGATTATCAAATTTTTGGAATCCAAAATTTCGCACTGAAGTGAGGGGTATTAAACCCCAATAAAATTTCTTGCGAAATTTT
>DAOVBM010000053.1 GCA_030670545.1 Candidatus Woesearchaeota archaeon | reverse complement strand
CAGTTCCAAACTCCAATAACACTTTTTGTATATTGTCTAACAAAGCGTTTTCTAATTGTTTCTCAGTGTGTTTTTCTTCAAGAGATATGAAATCCCATTTGTAGCTTTTTTTGAAGACTTCTTCTGGAGATGGTAATTGTTCTGGCAACCTTCTGACAATCTCTTCTTTTTTGCCAGCGGATTCAAATTCTTTATTCCTTATCCTCTTTTTTAGCTCCCTCACACTACAGCTATTTATTATTGAATAGTTTTCATAATATTTCCTCCTCCTATTATCTTCTATACTTATCATAATCTCGTAATGTGACCAACTCAATTGTGGGGACACTGTCACCACAATTGGATAAAGCCTATAAAATTTAACAATTCTGTAAAATAAACGCCTGTCAATCTTTAAATCTTTTGATAAGTTGTCTATAATCTCTTTCCCATAGTCAGCCCTCCCTTCATACCTTAATTCTTCCCTGACAACTCTTTCTCCTACTTGCCAATATGTCTGCACTTTAATGTTATCAACTGCCTTGTAAGCCTTTACTAACCCTTTCTGAAGGATGAACTTTATATCTTTAAGCAGAGCAGTATAGTTTTCAAAAGAAGGCAATCTTTTTTGTTTCATCAGGATTAAGTTTGTTATGTTCTTTATATGTATTATCCAGAAAAATCCGGAAGATTTGCAGAAAAATGTTTATCAATTAATACTTCTATGATGATTTTTAAATTTCCTCACCAATGGGATAGAGCCTATATAATATTATCATCAAGAATCCTGACTAAAACACATTGACATGAAATAGAATTATATGAAAAAATAAAAAAAAAGAAAAAAAGGTTGTTTAACCTTAGATGACGCCACTTACTGTGATGTCTGCAAGGCTTGTGTAGGTGATTGATACTTCATCACCGCTTAGGTCATAGCTGTCGTAGTTTGCAAGAACTCTTGCTGCAGCTCTGGTATCCATTGGCTGGTCACCAGCAACTAGAAGAGCTACGTTTCCTGCACCTGTGTCATACAATTTGATAATTGCTTTTCCAGGTGTGAAACCTTCTGCGCAGTTCTCCATTGTTACGCCCATCACTGCTCTTGCTGCTTCGTTAGCACATGGTCCTCCGACCATAATCATGTTCTGTGCTCCTACGTTTGCAACTTCGCTTGCCAGTACAGCTGATCCAACCTGAATTGCTTCAAGTGTTACAGTCTCTACTGCTCCTGCTGCGCCAACTGTTGTTGCTGCAACAGTACCTGCTGTAACAAATACCTGTGCTCCTCTCTGAGCAAGCGGGTAATTTATTGTCAGCTCTTCAGCCTGATCACTGCCTGTTGGGTTGTATAGCTCCACATCAACACCGTAATTTGACAATCCTACTGAGATTTCGTCATTGTCTTCAAGTGTCTCAAGGGCGCTAGATCCATCAATAGTTACAGTGCCAAGTCCTACTTCTTCGTTGGTTCTGTTACTTATTGTGAAGTTTATCTCTTCATTTTGCCCAGGGTTTGTATCAAAGTTGTCATCGTCTGTTGCTACAGTTACTACCAGATCAGTGCTAAGGTCGCCGTCAGTTGCGTATGTTCCAGTAAAGCTAATCATAGCTCCACCTTTAGTAGTAATTCCTACTGTGTCTCCCCATCCTGCGTCATTGTTCAGGTCTATAGCAAGCTGTGCATATCCTGTTGAATCAGGGTCACTTATATTCTGGTTGTCTGTTGTTTCGTTAAGCAGAACTACATCATAGCTGCTTCCACCAATTATAAGTTCAGCTGTAGCATAACTGTATCCAGCTAGAGCAGGTGTATAGGAGATTTCCTTTGTTCCTCCTGCCTGGTCAGTGAACTTAAGCTGCTGGTCAGATAACCTGAACGAATCAAAGGTCAGGACATGCGAAGATGTCTTGTCAGACTGAGTTTCTTCGTCAGCCAATACAAAATAGTCATCTTCTATAATTGCTTTGCCTACTGATGCTATGTTATCAATTTCTTCGATAACTAGATTTTCGTCATCAGTTCCCATCTTAAAGACATCATCCTCGTTTGTCACAAGAGGGATATCATATACTTTGTTATCCACAGTTGTAAACTCAAGGTAATATTTTTTGTCTCCAGATGGATTAACCTTAATCATTGACAATCCAGTATCTGTCAGACCTTCATAAGTAATATCCCATCCATCATGGATCATTCCTTCAGTCTCCTCAAGGTATTCCCTTAATCCATGTCCTGCAGGAATATAGATATCACCATCGATTCCTTCAGCATCAAGCAATAGCTTAATAGAATCAATCCTGAAGTTTGTTGCATTCTGGGCTCTGATTTCAACTGATGCCCTGTCAACTGATTCTCCATTGATTTCTACATCCACTTCGTATCCTGCTGAAGTATAGGTGTTATCCACAAGAACCATCTTGTTTGCTCCAAGATAGAATTCAACAAGATCTGGTGTTACATCTCCTGCTTCGTTAGGAATAACATCTCGTACACCAATCTCAAGTCCATCAGCCATGGTATCAGTGTCTCCGTCTGTAAGCTCATTGGTTATTTCATCATTTATCCTGAACTTTACAGTTTCTGCTGTGTCGCTGATAATAATCACTTCAACTTCGTAGTCTATCCCTTCGATGGTGTATGTCTTTGTCTCTCCTTCCTCAAGTGTGTCAAGAACTTCTCCGCTTATCAATTCCAGAGTAATCTTTGAAGCTGTAACTTCTGTATTGATAATCGAATAAGACTGCCCAAGAATCTCTATGGTCTCGTCTTCAATGTCTTCAAGGTCATAATTTCCATCAGTTGTTACGTCTGATTCAAGACCTTCTTCGAATTCAATTTCATAGATGAATACAGGGTCTCCTTTTTCAAAAAAGAGGAAGTCTCCTATATTATCATCTTCGTCCTTAGCAAACTTTACTATTCCTGAGTCTGAACTAGAATCCATGCTCTGGTTAGTATCCTTAAGTCTCAAATACTGGTTATAATCTGTTGATCCCTCTGATGTAGAGATAAAACCAGACCTAAGCGCCTCAAGGTCAGATGAGGTTATTGTTTCTCTGTTGTCTCCGATAAATTCATTTATCTCCAACATGTCTCCTGCCATTCCGATTTCAACTGCATCTCCTGATACAGCTACTTGTGTTGTTCCACCTGTTGCAGAAATGGTACTTGTTTGCTTCATACTGTACTGAAGGCTTGTTGCAACGTCAACTGATCCAATAACATCAGATGCTTTTGCATTGTCACCCACAACAACTAGTGAATCAAACATACCATTTTTTACAAATGGTGCTGGGTACTGGCTTAAATCTGCAGCCATAGCTCCCATAAGAGTTGCACCCATCAAGGATACACCTGCTCCCAGAGCCACTATTTTTTTTACTGCCTTTCTTAATTTCATATCTAAACACCTCCGTGTTTATAATCTAACTCATCCCTGAACAATATCATAAAGGCCCGTCAGCCTTTGAATGCTCATGGAATGAGTGATTGAGGCTTTTGCCTCGTTGGAACCCATAATCAGGCTCAAATCCACCAGTGGAACCATCGTCCTTATTTAAAGTTTGTGTAATCACTTCCTCATTGGAAAAATTCAATTCTTCCAATTTTTAGTACAGCCACTATTTCCACTAGCTTAATCTGGTAGTATAATTCTTTTGGTTTATAAAGATTTCGAAAGTTTTTTTCTATTTTTTTTGCAAAAAAGTGTCATCTTGCTTAATTCTCTCTAAATCCGCAATTTCAGGGAGTTATCACTTTAGGGGGATATTAGAAAAATTCACCGTGTAAATTATAAATCTAAAAAAGTAGCCTAAGAGCAGGGAAATAACCTATCTTTAAAAATCTATGCGTCACATTCTTGCAGAAATAGGAAGATTTATATATTTGTGACGTATCACTGATAATTATGGTTCACCTGAGAATAAAAGAAGCAAAGAGCAGGAAATATTATTACCTGGAACATACTATCAGAAAAGGCAAAGAATTTGAGAATAAAAGGCTTTATCTTGGTAAACAGCTTCCTAAAAATATCGAAGAGGTTAAAAAACAATTTATGTACAATCTCTTTAAAGAACTTTATGAAGAACAATTAAAGGCTATTAAAAAGAATTTTAGGGCGGAGTTTTCCAAATATCCTAAATCTGCCCAGAAGAAGTATATTGAATCCTTTATGATTAAATTTACATATGATACTAATAAAATAGAAGGAAGTACATTAACTCTTAGGGAAACAGCGGATTTATTGGAAGAAAATATTACACCTGGAAATAGGCCGCTGAAAGATGTAAAAGAAGCAGAAGCGCATAGAAAAGTATTTTATGAGATGTTAGAAAATAAAAGGGACTTGACTTTGGCTGCTATCATCTTTTGGCATAAGAACCTATTCCAGAATATTGATCCAGAAATTGCCGGGAAAATACGAAAACACCCTGTAGCAATCGCAAGAACCAAAGTTAAATTGCCTATCCCTGCTGAATTAGATACATTGTTGCATGAATTTTTTTTATGGTACAGAAAATATAAGAATAAGCTAAATCCTGTAATCTTGGCTGCTTTAGTGCATATAAAGTTCGTTACTATTCATCCGTTTAGTGATGGAAACGGAAGGATCTCCAGGCTTATGATGAATTTTGTTTTGCATAAACATAATTATCCAATGATGAATATAGAATATAGAAACAGGAGCGCATATTATAATGCATTGGAGAGAAGCCAGGTCCATGAGAAAGAGCATATTTTTGCGCATTACTTGTTGAAAAGATACATAAAAGCATATGCTAATTACATAAAGCCAATAAGAAAGAATGCGAGGAGAAAGTTGAAATAATGCGTAGCCGCCTCAACAACCCACGCCCACGTAATTCAAATATTATCTAATCCTTTCTTTTTCTTTGCGCAGCTAGTGGTTGCAGTAATTCCAAATGTAGAATTACAAGACAAAGAAGAGATTAGAATCTATTTGAACCATAATAAAATATTGAATTATTTACTGGATTAATTCAAATCAATAACAAGAAATGCGGGGAGAAGGATTCGAACCCTCGTAAGCACTAAGCTAACAGGTGTCTTCAAGTCGTTACTGATGAATCAGATCTGACCTGCCTAAGCCTGTCCCGTTTGGCCACTCCGGCATCCCCGCAGGATATGGATGGGAAAATATTGACATTTAAAAATATATCTATTTTGAGATAAACCAAAAAGAAAGAATATCAAAGAGAATTATTTCTTTTGCCAGGTATAACTTCTTTGCTTGCTGCTCTTGCCAAATCCGCATGAGCTGCAGACCTTTCTGCTGACGTGATATGTATGCTTGCCGCATCTCCTGCATTGGATGTGCGACTTCTTCCCGCTTTTTTTGCCCATAGAGGCAGTTCCTTTTGACATGTGTAATCACTTCCTTAAGCTGGTGAGATAAGTATGATTGTGTCTCCTCTTATGAAGATGACTCCAAGCTTTCTCTTGAGTTCTCCGTCTTCCCTTTCTTCAGCTTCCTCAAGCACGACATTTATGTGGATATCGAAAGCTTTGAGATTTCCGGTGAATTGTTTTCCGTTCTTTAGTTCAACTATAACTTTTTTTCCTCTCGCCTTATTGAGAGCATCTAATGGTCTTGATACTTCCATTCTTTTACGCCTCCAAAAAAATAATTATTCCTAGAAGAAAGCCAGGGCATTTATAAACTTTACGCAAAAGAATTATAAAGCACTTGTTCTACTTCAAGCTTATGACCCATTTTATAATCTCATTGGTAACAAACAAGATAATAATCTCAGCAGCACTAGTATGTTTTGTCTCCCAGCTGATAAAGTTTTTTACTGCTATTTTCAGAGATAAGAAGTTGCGGTTTTACAAGTTTGTGGAAGCTGGAGGGATGCCAAGCGCGCATGCAGCAGTTGTCAGCGCAATAACAACTGCAGTATATCTTGAGCAGGGTGTTTCTGCATTGTTTGCTGTGACACTTATAATATCTGTAATATTTTTAAGGGATGCAGTAGGGATAAGGATGACAGTGCAGAACCAGTCAAGGATATTGAAGAAGATTACACCTGAAGCATTGAAGCTGAGAGAGTCTGAGGGGCATAAGTTTATGGAACTTATTGCTGGTGTTGTATTGGGAATAATTATCACATTATTGGTTTATTGAAAATGTCAATATCATATTTCATATTGCAGTGCATGTATTTCATGCTGCCGGCGTATATTGCGAACATGGCGCCTGTGATATTCAGGAAAAAGCTGAATTTTCTTGCTGCGCCTCTTGATTTTGGAAAGAAATTTAGGGGCAGGCCTTTGCTTGGAAAGAATAAGACATTTCGCGGGCTTGCTGTAGGTGTTTTTTTTGCGATTGCAGTTGCATTTATCCAATACCTGCTCAAGGACAGCGCTGTTTTCTATTATCTTGCTCTTGCTGGACTTGACTACAGCAGCTGGTTTTGGATTGGGCTTTTGATGGGAGCAGGAGCAATAACCGGCGACGCTGTCAAGAGCTTTTTCAAAAGGCAGGTAGGGATAAAGCCTGGCAAGCCGTTTGTGCCTTTTGACCAGATTGATTTTGTTCTGGGAGCGCTTGTTTTTATCAGTATCATCTATGCGCCAAAGTGGTATGTCTGGATCTCTGTGCTGATCATAAGCTTTATCCTGCATTTCCTTACAAACCATATTGCATACTGGACTGGAATCAGGGACGAGAAGTGGTAGATTAGAGATAAGTGAATATGTCTTTTAATGAGCTGATTCTTTTTTCGTATCCTGAGACACCTTTCCTGTCCAATAGTATAGATATCATCCCTATATCTGACGGGCCTTTGACATCGCACAAGAGGCTGTCTCCGACCATAAGGGCATCTTCTGGACAAAGGTTTAATGCTGATAACAGGGAGAGGTATATCTTCTTGTCAGGCTTTTTTACTCCAACATCGCAGGAAAAGATATAACTATCTACTAATTTGTCCAGTCCTAAATTAAAGAATGCTTTCTTGTATGGAGACGAGAGGTTTGATATGACTCCAGTCAGCAGGCCAATCCTCTTCAGATTTTTAAGAACCTCGATTGTCTCAGGATATATCCATGCTGATTCTATCTCTGATTCAAGCTGTTTTTCATAAGAGGATGAATTTATAGTTTTTCCAGAAGCTATGGAGGATATATATTCAGATATACTGTTAAAATCTTTTGTAAGCACTGTCCTTTTGACTTCCCTTATCTGCTTTTTGTCAAGCTGCAGTTCCCTAAAAAGATTTAGATGGAATATTTTCTCCTGCAAATAGATCAATGTGCTATAGAGGTCAAAGACAACTGCTTTCATTGGCAATCCCTTATGAATTTGTATATCTCTTCAAAGGATTCTTCCTTGTTCTTGTCTATTATGAATACATGGTATGCATCTTTTATCCAGCGAATAACTTTCTTTTGTGAATTAGTGTGCTTGTAGATATAGTCGACGCTTGCTTCTCCTACGCCAAAGTCTGTTGTTGACTGCATTATAAGGATTGGATCTGTTATTTTTGGAAGAGATTTTATTGATTCACTTACAGTCTTTGCAACGTATTTTATGCAATTGAGAGGGATTTTCTTGTATGTTATTCGCTCTTCCTTTATCTCTTCTGGCAGGGGATTATAGTACCATTTTTTCTGATAGCTCTTGAAAAACCGCATTATCGGAAGCATTATCTTGCCGAACATCTCTTTCTTAAAGAATATAGGTGTTCCCATTGTTACTACACCTCCAACTTTATGTTTTGATGCTAATAATAATGCCAGATTGCCTCCAAAGGAGTCTCCTGCAACAATCTGCTTCTCTGTTATTGACCTTAGTTCCTGATATGCTTTCTCTGCAGATTCTTTCCAGTCCTTGTCTGTTGTTGTCGCCAGGTTTTCAGGAGATGTTCCATGGCCTTTTAACAATGGGGCTATTACTGTGATATTTCTGTCTGTCAGGTATTGCCCCAATGCTTTATGGTCATAAGTAGTGCTTGTGAAGCCATGCAGCAGGAGGATTCCTGTACTGCCCCTTTTCTTGATGAATGACTCTGCTCCAGGGATAATCTCCTCACTGTAGACCCTGTTCTTCTCGACTATGATCCTGATGCCTTGGTATAGAGTTAGAGCAGCAAAGACCTCCAGGATGAAAGTTAACATGGAATGAGTTATTTTGTTGAGTTTTTAAAAATGTTTTGGTTATTACTATAAAGGAGTAAATCTACGAAAAGTTTATATATTTGGGGTGATTAGTGGGAGAGATATGAGATGATTTGGGAGGGTGCCACTAAATGAACCTAAATGACCTTGTTGCTGAAAAAGGAGAAGATTTTGTTAATACTAAAGAATTAATCATAAGTTATAAAATTAATAGTTTAGAAGGTCTTGAAAGATTTACCAACCTTGAAAAAATAACAATATATCATAACAGTAAACTTAAAGATTATTCCGCACTTAATTCCCTACAATTAAAAGAAAGAATAAAAGAATTAAATTTTGACTCATCCGATATAACAGACATATCATTCCTAAAAGAGTATCAAAATCTGGGAAAAATTAATTTGGAGTTATGTAAAAAAATTAAAGATTATTCCACACTCGATTCTGATTCATTAAAGAAAACAGTAGTAGAATTAAACTTAAAAGAATCTAACTTAACAGATCTCGATTTCTTAGAGGATTACCA
>DAOVBM010000045.1 GCA_030670545.1 Candidatus Woesearchaeota archaeon | reverse complement strand
ACCCATAAGGCAAAATAAGTAAGTTTCATCCATATTTGCATTTAAATGAAAAAAAGCGTTTGACATTCTTGGAACAATGGTGGTTTTTGGGATTAAATTTTCTTTTTCTTGCACTAGTTTTAGATAATATTCTTTAGGCATATAGTGATAGACTTTAATCATAAGATATACAAACAGAGATACTTATTTAAAGATTTTGCCTAGCAAATTATTTAAAACCACTAAATTTATATATCATCAAATAACATCGCATATCATTGCATTAAATATGCAAAGATTGGCGCATTGCCCATATTGGCGCATTGCGTATAAATAGAATAAGGTGAAATAAAACATGTACGGAAATTATGGAAATGAAGGGGGCCATGGAGGATTCGGTGGCCAAAGAAGAGGTTTTGTCCCAGTAAATGTAGGGGATGAGTTGACAGTAAAGATAGAAGCAGTTGGCGAAAAAGGAGACGGAATCTGCAAGAAAGACGGATTTGTTCTTTTTGTGCCTGGTGTCAAAGAAGGCGACGAAGTTAAGATTCGCATTACAAAAGTATTGCGAAAAGTAGGATTTGCTGAAGTTGTATCAAAAGATGTTGAAGCTGGAGATGTTCCACCAACAGAAACAGCTGAAGAGCCTGCTGAAGAAGCTCCAGTTGAAGAAGAAGCTCATGCAGAAGATACTGAAGACTTCGGAGAAGAGGAAGCTCCAGCTGAGGAAGAAGCAACTGAAGAAGCAGAAGAACCTGCTGAAGAGGAAGCTGAACCTGAAGTTGAAGAAGAAGCTGCTGAAGAAGAAAAGAAAGAAGAATAAATCTTTCTTATTATATTTTTTTATATGATTTATTTTCTATTTTTATCGATATTTTTATATATCATTATCACAGAATATAGCTTTTGAGTCTAACATGAGATTATTCATAGCAATAGAGGCAGCTGAAAAAGTTAAGGATTATCTGAAAAGTATTCAGGACAGGTTTAGGCTAGATTCTGTAAGGGCAACTTATCCCTTGGAGTTTCATTTAACACTCCTGTTTCTTGGAGATATTGCAGACAGTAAGCTGACAGAAATCAAAACCAAGCTCAGCGAAGTTAAATTCAACAGGCTAAACCTGACTCTTGATAAGATAGGAGTATTTCCAAGCCAGAATTATATACGTGTTGTATGGATTGGGATTAAAGAATCAGATTTAGTATCAAAATTGGCTGCGGATATATCTACTGCATTGGATAAAAATGTGGATTCAAAGTTCCATCCCCATATAACCCTTGCAAGAATCAAGAATATAACTGACAAAGCAGGATTCAATGAAATAATATCAAAGATTAGTGCAGAACCAAGATGTTTTGAAGCAGGTTCTTTCAAGCTGATAAAGAGCACTTTGGATAAAGAGGGGCCAGTATACGAAGTTTTGGAAGAGTTCAAATACAGAGAATAATAACAGTATGTAAAAAGTCTTCTATTCAAGGAGCACCAGCATCATCAGTCAAAACTTAATCCTTTTCCTTATCCTGCTCGTCGCGGGGGGACGCCCCATTCGGGGACGCAGAGCCTTCTAATAACCTATCTTAAGTACTTGGAGAGCAAAGCTCTCTAAGTCCTTAATGAGCTACGCTCATCAAGATTTGAAGATGCTTGTGCTCTGTGACATCTGACTTTTTACTTACAAATAACAGCTATATTTATAAACAGAAGCTGATTTCTTATGTACATTACCGAAGCACCCAGCATGGCTATATGCTGTTGCAGTGCAGCCTGAGGTGATAAAAAAGGCTGACATTATTGATTATTAATTCGGTATATACCCATGGAGTTGATATTATGGTAGAGCAAAAACAATTTTTGGTTCCACAGGACACATACCTGAAGTCAGGAATTCATATCGGAACAAAGTTCAAGACAAGATATATGTCACAGTTTATATACAAGACAAGGCCAGACGGCCTGAGTGTATTGAACCTGCAGAAGATTGATGAGAGGATAAGGATAGCTTCGCACTTCCTGTCACTCTATGAGCCAGAAGATATACTTATTGTAAGCAGAAGAGAGAATGGCTGGAAACCTGTCAAGAGGTTCGGTAAGCTCATCGGCTGCAAGTTCTTTGCAGGAAGGTATCCTCCAGGCATTCTGACAAACCCTAACTTGAGGATTTACATAGAAGCAAAAGTGATACTTGTTACAGACTCATGGCCAGACAGGAACACAATTGCAGACGCACTTAAGATAGGCATACCTGTTGTTGCATTGTGTGATACAAATAACCAGACAAACAATATAGATCTTGTTGTGCCCTGCAATAACAAAGGCAAGAAATCCCTTGGATTGTTCTTCTACATCCTTGCAAGAGAATACCTCAAGAACAGGGGCAAGCTTGGAGATAATGAAGAGCTGGATGTTCCTATTGAGGACTTTACTGAGGAATGAATGCTTTTTCTTGTTTTTTTTTAAATTTAAATTTCTTATGATCCTGTCTGCATTATATTAAACATCAAGCATTTTTTATGATTAATCACTCATCTCTAAGAAAGAAACCAAATCTTTTCTTCTCTTTTGTCCCTATTATCCCTGTCTGCACTATCTTAAATACTATCTCCTTGCCCTCTGGTTGTGACCTGTGCTTTCTTAATATTGCTTTTCTGTTTCCCTGCTCAGTGATCTGCAGCTCAATCAGGCATTTGCTCCAGTATTTTAGTATGTCTCCGCCTACCATCTTCACTTTGTCTTTTTCACCAAAGTCAGAATATACCTGGTTAGTTATAATAATCGGAATATTCTTTTTGCTTGCGATCTCTGACAGCCATGCCATCTGCTTTCCAAGTTCCCTGTTGATATCATAGACTTTTTCGCTTTTCCCTAATTCGAGTCTGTAAAGCATGGATATTGTATCAATAATAATCACACCGATATTGTCAGAATCAGTTTTCACTATGTCCCTCAGCTTCTTAAAGGCAGAGACCTGCTCGTCAAAATTTGTAGGCCTTAAAAATATCAGCCTTTCAAGAAATTTAGTATAATCTATTGCTATCTGTTTCAGCCGCTCAACAGAAAAGCTGCTCTCTGTATCAACATATACCACTTTTTTCTTATCCCTTGCGCATTTGATTGCGCATAACATTGCAAGATTTGTCTTACCAGAGCCTGCTGGCCCGTATATTGTGGTGATAATCCCTGGCTCGTAACCCCCGCAAAGCAGGTAGTCAAGAATCCTGCTTCCAGAAGCTCTCTTCTTGTGTATAATCATATTTTTTAAATATTGCCAGCATTTAAATAGTTTTTTCTAAAATTATTTAAACTGGCAATAAAATATCCTGTATATGGGTATTAGAGTTTCAAGAAGAAATTATGCTGGATATATACTTGGCGCTTTTTTCCTGATTACGATAGGTATAAGGCTCTATTTTGCATTCCAGACTCCTTATTTCAGCGATGATAGCTCATATTTTGTCCTGAGACAGATTGAGGAGATAACAAGGACAGGAACACCGCTTTATAATGATCCATTGAGCTATGGCGGCAGGCAGTTCTTTTTCCCTCCACTGTTCCATTATATAATTGCATTCTTCAATCTGTTCATGCCTCTGGTATTTGCAGCTAAATTGCTGCCTAATCTTTTTGCATCATCGCTTGTAATCATTGTATATTTCCTGACAAAAGAGATTACAAGGAACAGGGTGGCTGCATTATATACTGCCGGCATCTCAGGGTTTATCCCTATCTTTTTTCAGATGACAATAAACAGGGTTTCACCATACTCTCTTGTTGTCCCACTGGTTGCTTTCTCTATATTCTGTTTTATAAAGCTGCATAAAGATAAGAAGTATGCATACTACCTTCTTGTCTCTATATGCTGCCTTACTTTTGTGCATGCATCTGTGCTGCTTCTTGCAGCTGCCCTTATGTTGTATATTATATTTCTTAAAACAGAGAATATAAAAGAATCTCCTGCAGAGATAGAGGTTGTGCTCTTTGTTGCCCTCCTTGTTCTTTGGTTCCTTCTGCTCATATACAAAAAAGCCTTGCTAAGCGAAGGCATCAGCATTATCTGGCAGAATATACCTTCTCAGATTATCTGGAAGTATTTCCAGAACATAACAGTTCTTGAGGCAGTTACAAAGATAGGCATTATACCTTTTGTATATGGAATTGTTACAATATACAGGTACTTGTTCAGGAAAAAAACAAAATTCACATACCTTTTCATAAGCTTTGCATTGACAATAGGCATACTTCTTCTTATGAAGTTTATCGTAATGAGTACTGGATTGATGTTTCTTGGAATGATACTGACTATACTTTACAGTATGCATCTTAAGCATTTTAGGCATTTTATAAAAAAGACAAGATTTGCGCAGTTAGGGAAGTTCCTTCTCGTATCTTTAAGCATTACGCTGCTACTGACACAGTTTATACCCTCCTTGGTTTATGCAGAGAGGGAGATACACTTATCAACAACAGAGAATCAGGCAGAAGCGCTTGGATGGATATCAGCAAATACAAAACCTGAAGCCAAGATCCTTTCTATTGTGGAGGACGGGCATGCAATATCATATTTTTCAGGTCGGAAGAATGTTATTGATTCAAATTTTATCAATGCAGGAGATACAGGCAGGATATTTGATGATATAAGAACAATCTATACAACACCATATAAGACCCAGGCTGTAGAATTGCTGAGCAAATACAATATAGATTACATCTATTTTTCGCAGGCAATAAAAGATGAATTTGGGATTGATGGCCTAAGATATGTTAATGACAGGAAATGTTTTGAACTTGTTTATGACTCAGGTAATGGGAAAGAAAGGATAATGATATACAAGTCAAGGTGCAGGCTTGAAGATATATAACTATATGAGACTCTATATCAACTGGTGAAACAATGTATTATTTCAGAAGGCAGATATCAAGGAAAAGGGCATTGCTTATAGTACTTGCTTTGAGTTTTATAATACTGCTCTTGCCTCATATGTTGAGGTTTGCGAGGGATAATAGCTCATTGATAGGCTATGAAAGTTATTATAATGCATGGCATTCTTCTCAGGCAGATGGCAGATTTGTCCTCGTTGAACACAACCCTCTGGGATATGAAGGAGTAAAAGACATATTTGACCCTTATCAATTGCTGCTTTCCCTGGTTTCAATATTTTTGGATATAGGCCTGGTGTCAAGATTGATACCTTTTATAATGGGAATCGCTTCAGCATTACTATTTTATCTTATACTCCCAAAACTGGAGCTTACTGAAAACAAGGCTTTCCTGAGCACACTCTTCTTTATATCCTCTCCAATATTTATCTATATATTTTCTGTTTCTAGCAGATATTCGCTAGTTGTCTTACTGAATCTGGTAGGCTTATATGCTTTTATGAGAAACCGCAGATACTTCTATCTCGCCCTTGTTTCATATATGCTGATAACTTTTTTTGGCGTATTTGACAGCCTTGCGAGCTGTGCAATATTATTAATCTATACAATATTTAATAAAAAGAATAAGCGCAGGTTCTATATAATTCTTGTCTCGATGTTTGTGACTTCTTTTATATATTATGGAATCATTTATATGAATCTTGGATTACCTGAACATATCAATGGGATAAGCGCAGGATTCCTGCAGCAGTTTATCACTGCTCTTGGCGCGAGAACAGGATTCAGCATCTTTATGCTGTTCCTTGTAGCATCAGGAGTGATTGCATCATGGAAACAGAAAAAGATATATTATCCCTTATATTTGTTTATGTTCTTATTTACTCTCTCGTCAATATATCTGGGGCCTTTTGCAAACATTTACCTTAACTTTATATTTTCAGGTTTTGCAGGCATGACCATATTCACGCTTATAAGAAGAAGATGGGAGCTGAACATAATCCGGAATTTGCTTTTGGCTATAATACTGTGCGGTATAATATTTTCAAGCTTTTCATATATTACTCAGCTTTCTGTATCAGGACCTGATGATGATATGATATTTCCACTTTTATGGTTAGGAAAGCATACAGACAATGCTGATGTCGTTCTTTCACATCCCCAGAACAGTTATATAATAAGAATGTTTGCAGCTAAAACACCATTTACAGATATGAGCTATAATTATGCTTATTATGATTATACATTCGGTTCGACTCTGAGAGAAAAGACAGCAGGAAGAATATTCCACTCAAGATACTTGCAGAATGCAACTGCCCTTCTTGATGAGAATAATATTTCTTATATATATATTGATAATCAGATGAAGAAAGGCCTGGTGTGGAAAGAAGACAAGCAGGAATTCTTATTTCTACTGCGAAATAAGGAAAACTTTAAAAGAATCATTAAAACTGATAATGCAGAGATATATCAATATATTGGAAAAACAGGGTAAGCAGAATAAAATCAAAATAAAATGAACATTTTTATCACAGGAGTATTATGGATTACGTATTTCATCTCACTATTCTTTGCTATATTCTGGCTGCTTGTGTTTCTTGAGAATAGGCAGCTTAAGAAGCCTAAAAAACTTAGAAATTTTCCAAGTGTAGCTGTGGCAATACCTGCATATAATGAAGAATCCACTCTCAGACAGACTCTTCAATCTGCATTGAAATTAGATTATCCTTCAGATAAGATAGAATTCATAATCATAAATGACGGCTCCACAGACAGTACAGGCAGGATTGCGAAAGCGCTCATAAAAAAGCGCAATGATAGCAATATAATATTGATCTCACAGGAAAACAAAGGTAAAGGCGCAGCCCTTAATGCTGCAATAAAAGCAACGAATGCAGAATATTTTGTATGTCTTGACTCTGATTCATTTGTTGAGTCTTCTGCGCTCAGGAAGATGCTTCCTTATTTTGACAAGCAGGACATTGCTGCAGTGCTGCCATCGCTTAAAGTAAAAAACCCTTCAAATATCATCCAGAAGATGCAGTGGTATGAGTATATAATAAACATGTTTTATAAGGAGCTTATGGCAAGGCTGAACAGTGTCCATGTTGCTCCAGGCCCATTCAGTATTTATAGAAAATCAATACTTGAAAAACTTGGAGGATTTGATGAAGACGACAACCTTACAGAAGACCTGGAGATGGCGCTCAGGCTACAGAGCAGGAACTATAAGATTATCCAGCTTCTTGATATAACTGTCTATACAATTGCTCCTGATAATCTCAGGGACCTCTATAAACAGAGGAACAGGTGGTATAAGGGCTCTATAATAAATGCGCTGCGCTACAAGAGAATGATGTTCAACCGTAAGTATGGGGATTTTGGGCTCATACAGATGCCTACAATCATAATCTCAGGAATGATTGCATTGGTTCTTATCATGTCAACTCTGTATTATACTATCAAGCCTTATTTTATATATTACACAAATTTTAAGCTTATTGATTTTGATTTCCTTACTTTGCTCAGGAATTTAAGCATAAATATGAATATTCTTGATATAAATTATACCGTTATGTTTGTAGCGTTATGCATGATACTGATTACAATATATGTTGTAAAGAAGTCGCATGTATCTGTAGATGAGAAGGTTGTCAAATTCGGTCTTTTTAATTTTATAGTCTATTTGTTATTGTATTTTTTTATACTTGCAGCAATGTGGATAGGGATTGCGATTGATCTTATCATAGGAAAAAAGCAGAAGTGGTAAAATAGATATAGGTGATATAAATGTCAAAACATGATTCAAGGGATGTAAACAAGGCAAGGTATGTTGTAGCTGCTATAATGACTCTGTGCATATTTCTTTTAGGTCTTATGCTCGGGCTCATAATAGAAGACAAGAGAATAAGGCTTATGCAGGCTGATAATGAGGAGCAGCAGCTCGAATTCAGCAGCATGCAGATGCAGTATGAATATATAAACCAGTTAAGCCTTGAAAACAACTGCCCGGCTATACTTAAGACCTTTGATGATAATTTGAAGAATTTAGAGCAATCACGAATCAGGCTTGAGCATTATGAAAAAGATTCCAAGATCAGCAAGGCAGATTTCAACAGGATAAAAAGGGACTATACTATTGCGCAGGTCAGATACTGGCTTTTTGCAAAAAAAAAGAAGCAGATATGCGATTCTGATGACATATCGTTACTTTATTTCTTTGCAGAAGACAAATCCTGCCCAGACTGCAATAAGCAATCCTTTGTGCTGAGTTACCTCAAGAATATTTTTGGTTCTGATCTCCTCATATTTTCCCTAAACGCCAATTTCACGCAGGAGCCTATGATTGACATGCTCAAAAAAAGCTATAATATTACTGAATACCCTACCATGATAATAAATGATATGCAGGTCTCAGGCCTTCATGATAAGGATGATATCCTTGCTATTATATGCCCATTGTATTCAAATGAATCTATTGGATGCAGGGAATATTATAAGACCCTTGAAGCATCTGCAGAAGAAATACAAGATAAATGAATATGAGATATCATAAAGATATTATCTGGAAAGGATTTGTCAGGAGAAATATAGCTTTAATATCCTTTATCTTCTTATTCATACTTATCAAGATATTTTTTCTTTTGGAATTCCATGAGTTCTTTTGGGATGAATCTGTCTATATCGGAATTGGGAAATATATTTTTTCTTTAGGTCATATAGGGATATGGGAGTCAATAAGGCCTCCTCTACTTCCCCTCCTGCTTGGAGCAATATGGAAATCCGGCCTTGATGTAAGTACAGCAAGCGAGATTCTGATCATATTATTTTCCTGCGGTGTGTTGTTTATGACTTACCTTATAGCAGCTGAAATATTTGATAGAAAGGTTGGATTTATCTCTGCTTTTCTAATTGCATTCACTCCAATATTTTTCAAATTCAGCTCTCTTGTCATGACTGGGATACCCTCAGCATTTTTTGCTCTTCTTGCTGTCTACCTTTATATAAGAGGCAGGAGTCTCTTTCTTGTGGGCTTGTCTGCATGCCTCTCATTTTTGACACGCTACCCTCAGGGCCTGATTCTGCTTTCTCTTGGTATTCTGATAGCCCTTAGCAGTATAGGACAAATTAAGAGCAGGAAGAAAGAGGCTTTTATCGCGCTGTCAAGAAAGCTTACACATTTTTCATCAGGCATACTACTGATCTTTACTCCTTTTATAATATTCAACTATTTTATGTACAAGGATGTCACATCACAGTTAAGCCATACGCTCTTCAGGCCTTTTCTTTTGGCTTTTAGGCACCAGGCAAATATACACGAATCTGTGAATGGCTTTTTGCAGAATTATTTTTATTATTTTATCGGATTATTCCAGCAGAATTATCTGCTTGCTTTTAGCCTGTTGGGCGTAATCATTACATTATGCTTAAAAAGATACAGGGCAAGGATACTTCCTGTCCTCCTGCCGCTTGTATTTTATCTCCTCTATTTCAGCTTTATAGTAAATAAACAGATGCGCTTCTCTCTTGTGTTTCTCCCTCTTGTATCTATATTTGCAGCATTTGGAATGATTGAACTGTTGAAATATACATTGAAGATGAAGAGTTTTTTTAAGTATGCAATATATATAATTTTGTTATTAGCTGTAGTCACCAGCTATGGCCCGATTATCAGGCAGGACTGGAATATATATTATTACCTGCCTCCTGTTCAGACTGAGATTGTAACTGATTTCTACTATGGCTATATCCATGACCTTGATGAACCTATTTTGACTTCTGATCCCACAAGCCTGGCATATATTGACAAGCTGATGATTGCATACTATTCAACTAATATAGAAGGCCCTAAGATATATGATAAATACAAAGAAAAGGCTGGCAGCATAATATTCCACCCTTCTGTGTATCCATGCGCTGATAGTGATGCACTGTGCAGGGAAAGGAATAAAGCATTCTTTGAAAGGCTGAATTCTGAGAATCGATTGGTTAGTGTGAAAGAGTATTATGGTGAGAGGTATTATGTTTTTAGGTTAGTGTAGGTAAAGAGATTTTTAACAGGACATTGTTTACTTATCGGCGTCTGTGCCATGGATGCCATTGAATGCTGAAGGCATTCATGGCATGGCCAGACGGAACTTACCACGTTCCTATACAAAGTATAGGGTTGTGGTAAGTGGAGTAGTCGATAAGTAAACAATGTCTTTAACAGCATATTTTATATATTTGAGAGTACTTCCATTTTTTATGAATAAGGGAGTCTATGCAGGAAGCTTTGATCCTATAACAAAAGGACATATTTGGGTGATTGAACAAGCATCTATTTTAGATAAATTGGTAATTGCAGCAGGTATAGCTCCTGAGAAGAGAGGAAAATACACTTTTTCAATTGAGGAAAGAGTGAATATGATTATAGATGCAACAAAACATATCCCAAATATTGAAGTTACCTCAATGAATGTAGAGTATCTTCATAATTTTGTTGCTTCTGTTGGTGGAACTCATCTGATAAGGGGTATAAGAGGTGTTGATGATTTTAGGAATGAGAGAATATTGAAAGATTATGTAGCTAAACATAATCCAAAAATAAATTTTACATACTTTATTCCTCCTCTTGAATTAAGGGATGTAAGTTCCAGTTTTGTCAAGGGTTTGGTTGGTTATGATAATTGGGAGTTTGAGATAGAAGATTATGTCACAAAAAATGTGTATGATAAGTTACTCTCCAAATTCAGAGGATTTGAAAGTAGATGGGAACAACTTTGGCAAAGGATTGGCGCCAAAGGAGACTCAACTAAAATCTATGATATAATCTTAAAAAGATATCCAGAGCCTCACAGGCACCACCATGGAATGTCTCACCTTGCACATTGTTTTAATGTCTTTGATAATTCCAGACACTTATGTAATAATCCTGATAGAATTGAGTATGATATATTTATGCATGATTTGATATATAATATTCTTGCAGATAATTTAGGTGATAATCCTGATTATGGGAAGCTGGAAACATATGCTTCTGATAATGAAGAGCTAAGTGCAGAGTTTGCTTATCAGGTTCTGGAAGATTCTGATGTTTCTGCTATCTCCAGCAAATTAGTTAAAGAAGATATTCTTGCTTCTAAGCATTCTTCAATACCTGAGAATCCAGATACTAAACTTTTTTTAGATATAGATACTGTTGTTCTTGGGAGTCCACCTGCAGAATATGATCAATTTGAATATGATATAAGGCAGGAGTTTAACATGGTACCTGAACAGCTATTCAGAGATGCTAGATCAAACATTCTTAAAGGATTCTTAAAACGGAAGTCTATTTACCTAACAGAAGCCTTTGAAAGAGAATATGGCGTACAGGCTAGGAAAAATATAGAAAGGGCTGTAGATAAATTAAAGCAGAAGAACTAAAATTCTATTTAAGCGCACTTCTCAGATGATAAAACAGGTGCTTCCCTCTTATCTTTGACTCCCCGCTTTTTCTTGACCCAAATGTATAATTGGTATGCCCCAGCCTGACATCCTTTGGCGCATACTTGAGTATCTCAAATAAGACCTTGTAACCTTTTTTTTCAAACTTACCCTCATGTTTTGAGATTATGTTCTTGAAAATAGATGTGCGTATCCCGAAAAAGCCGGACATTGTATCAAGGCAGACAAAAGGCTTGCCTGTCAGGCGTATCCTTGCAAGCGCATCCCCACCCCATGATATAATCTTTCTGCGCAAAGGCCATTCGCTGACAACTCTCTTCCTTTTTCCTATCACTATATCTTTATGTCTTAGTAATTCAGCAATTTCTTTGATCTTTTCAGGAGGGTGCTGCAGGTCGGCATCCATCACTATTATATATGGTGTGGAAACAAGCCTTGTCGCATCAAGCACGCTCCCTGTAAGCCCCTTCTGTTTCTCTGATGACCTGTCAAGAAGCGTTACATCCCCTTTTTTGTAACCCATAACAATATCCTGCGTCCTGTCAATGCTGCCATCATCAGCAACAATAATGCAGATCCCTGGATAAAGAGAATTGACTATATCAAGCACCTTTTTTATGTTCTTCCCTTCATTTAAAGTAGGAAGTATGAGTGTAAATTCTTTGTTTTTCATTATCTTTTCTTTATGAAATCTCCTAATGTAAATCCCTGTCCGTCCGTCTGCTCGCCTTTGGCAGCTGCCTCTGGCTTTCTGTCTTCAATTTCCTCAACAAGCTTTATCCTGAGAAGTTTTTCCAGCTTTCTTGCAAGCTTCAGCGACGGCTCGAATTTGTTAGTCTCAATGCTGTGGATGAGCGACTCTCTTTCTGATATGAATCTTGCGAATTCCTTTTGTTTCATCCCCATGCTTTCCCTTTTCTTTCTTATTTTCCCTGCATAATCCTCAACTATCATCTCTATTATCTCTGGCTCCTGTCTTCTCTGTATTACCTTTTTTGTCCTTATGTCAATCCTTGGCTCTATTTTCCTGATTACATTTCCGAATCCCGCGCATTTGCTGCACACATTCATCATTGTTCCTTCTACCTCAACTGCACAAAGTTTAGTTTCATTACCGCACATATCACAGTTTGCCATGGTTTCACCTTTATTTGCCTATGATTTTTACAAGTACATTTCGCTTCCTGGGCCCGTCGAAATCAGCCAGCATAATATCTTGCCATCTCCCAAGCTGAAGCTCCCCATTGTTTATGATGACAGTCTCTGAAGGACCCATTATTGCAGATTTTATATGCGCATCTCCGTTCCCATCAATCTTATCATGCCTCCATTTGCCCTTTGGAGCAGCATTGCTTAGCGCATCAATGATATCAAGCATCACATTGGGATCATCATTCTCATTTATAATGACAGCCGCAGTCGCATGCGGCACATATATTGTGCATATACCTTCCTTGACTCCTGATTTATTTACTATCTCTTTTACTTGTTCATTTATGTCAATTATCTCCTGGCGCTTGCTGCTAGAAATAGTGAATGATTGCATAAG
>DAOVBM010000014.1 GCA_030670545.1 Candidatus Woesearchaeota archaeon | reverse complement strand
CCATCTTATGATATCCTTGATTATAAAAATATCCAATTGCTACTAATTCTTCTAATACATAACCTCTTGCTTTAGGAATATGGGATTCTTTGAGTGAAGGCCTATTTGTCCTGACTAAAGAATCAACTTCATTCAGGAATTCATCATCCCTGCATAATTGATCTATCATTCCCATATCCATCTTTGGGTCTAATTCTTTTGAAGATACAATAATAGCTGAAGGAATCACTTTCAGGGAATCATATATCTCACATTTAATTGTTTCATTTATAGACCCATTATATTTCTTTTGCATCTCATCTGCTATAACAAAGGTATATGCTGCGCGAAGATTCATATTATCTATTATCCCTCCAACCTTTTGCGCAAAGTCCTGATAATATCCTGATATCCCAAATCCAATCCATGCTTTCATCTTTGTATCTGTCATCCTTTCTAACCTCGTTCAGCTTCGCTTAAGTATAAGGCAATACATGGAATTTGTTCTTGGCTTTCCTCCAGGGAAAAAGGAAGGGTTGCCCTGATACTTGTATGAGAACTGCTTTTTCAGATAAAAATCTCCTAATCCTCTGATAACATCATTTGGGCTATGATGATGTATCATTCCCAGCTCATCAATATCGCTCTTTACTGATCTGCCTCTATTAGGTTCATAGATCCATGAGATGATTATTTTTTCTGATACAGACTGGATATCATCAAGATAAGCTTCTAATCCTTCAGGTGACACCTGATGCAGGTTATGCAGATCAAATGTTGTCTTATTTTTCCAGCCAGTATGTGAAAGTTCTTCAGTAGGCACTGCATAACTTTCCAGTGATGGATAATCTCTCCTGACTCTTCGGATAGCTGCCTCAGAGATATCAGTACAGACAATATCATGATAGCCAAGGCTATATGTTTCGCCTGCAAGCTCTCCTCTCCCACACCCAGAGAACAAAAGGGGCATATCTTTCGGGATTGATTGGAGACTATCTTTGATATCAGCAGGTAAATTAAGATTGGTCCAGGGCAGATCCGCATACTTTTCATATATGCAATTCAATCTATGCGCTCTTCTCGCATAGTCTGCATATATCTTCTCTTTCCTTGTCAGGCCATGATTCAATGTTATCCCTTCTTCTGTTAAGCAGGGGGCATTTCCTTCAAGTAGATCTTTTTGATAGTGAAAATATTCAGCCTCATCAAGACCCATCCTTAATCTCCCATCTTTTCTCAGATAAGTAAAACATGTTATCTCCATCAGGTCTTTTGGGACATCTCCACATAGATAAGCCTCAATTGCAGCTTTGCTTTCCTGCTGCAGCCTCTGCCTGCCAAGGCTCGGCATACCTGTAAGCTTAAAGTGGGAGATGCCTGTCTTTTGAGATACATCATCAATGAGCAAGGGGTGGATAAATCCTGACAACGCCTTTAATGTCTTTGGGAACCTGTTCCGCATATCAAGGCATAAGCATTGATAGGTGTCTATCAATGCAGGATGTTTAAGGGCAGCATTCTCATAGTGATCCTTCCTATAACTGCATCCTTTGATACAGGATTCATTGGCAAGCAGAATCGGTTCAATATCATGGTCTCTCAATTGAATGACCTCTTCTTTAAGTCTTTTATCAAATATCGCATCATGGTGCATGCAGATAGTATCAATCGAAGGATACCTCTTTTTCAAATAGATAGCTCTTTCAATATTTTTTTCCCTGATGCCCATGATTGCGGAAATGTATAAGCTCATGTTATTTTCACGTACAAAATCATTCTCTGCTACAGCATCAATCGAATGATGATCCACAATAAGCTTATCAGGCAGGATTCCTATATGTGCCAGCTTTTTCAAATCTTCTTCAAATGAGATTATTCCGCTCCTGCTTGTTGTTGTCAGGTGCAATCCTATCCCTGATTGCCTCAATCTATCTAAAGCGTAGATTGAATCATCATAACTTGCCGCCAGATCACTCGGCCTGAAAAATACACTGCTGATTCTTCTGCCCATATTGCGGCTGTTCACTGTTTCAACCAGATCAGGAATCTTTCGAGGGTCTTCCATCCATGGTATACTAAAAAATATTGTATTTGGCATTTTGATTACCTCCTAGTTATTACCATTTAGTAGAGATAGGACAATATAAAGAACTTTCTAATCATTTTTGCGCAATAATGGAAAGATTTATAAAGTAAGGTAAATATATGATTAAAATATGAAGATAGATGCTTATGATTGGAAATTATTATCTGCCTTGGATTCCAACGCAAGGGAAGGTTATGTCAAGCTTGCAAAGAAAGTAGGCCTGTCTAGAGATGCTGTCAAATATAGGATCCATAATTATCTAAAGAAAGGATTGTTGGATGGTTTTTATACTCTGATAAATTCTTCAAAGTTGGGGTATTATTCTTTTAGGATATATCTATCTTTTACGAATTCTTCATTAGAAGACGAAGATTCTCTAATTGATTATTTGATGTCACAAAAAGAGGTTTTCTACATCACCAGAGTGGAGGGCTCTTTTGATATAGGTTTTGGTTACTTTGCAAGATCAATAATTGAGTTCAATGATTTTCTTACTAATCTAAAAGCATATTTCTCTTCTATTGATATACATCAACAGGGGCTGTTTGTTTACCTCCAGCATTTTGACAGAACCTATCTGACAAATGAGAAACGGCTACAGGAGCCAAAAAAGATTATCCAGGAACCTAATAAGACCAGTCTTGATGAAAAAGACCAAAGAATATTGGAAATTCTTGCTAATAATGCGCGGATACAGATAATTGATATATCCCGAGAGGTCAATCTCACATCAAAAGCTGTAATCTATAGAATCAATAGTCTGGAGAAGAGAGGGATTATCCTAGGATATAAGCCTAAGATAAATCTTGAAAAGATCAATTACTCAATGTATAAGGTTGACATTTTCCTGAGAGATAGATCCACTATAGATAATATAAAAAGATTGGTATTCCAACTTCCGAATATAATACATTCTCAGGAAGTTTTTGGTGGCAGCGATTTGGAGTTTGATATTGAATGTAAAGACTACACTGAATTTATAAGAATAATCAAGATAATCAAAAAAAAATTCGGGAAGAATATAAGCAGGATTACTCATTACAGAACAACAAAGGTATATAAAACAGTATATCTTCCAAAAAGTATTTAAAAGCAGGAGATATAGGTCCTGAAGGATGGAACAAGGCTGTAAAAAAGGAGGTTCAAGGTGATTGATACTAAAAAAGCTGAAGCAATATACAAGAAAAGCATTGAAGTAATCAAAAAGGTCCAGCTCAAGAACGGAGGCTGCCTTGCAACTCCTAAAGGAGAGCGTTATCCTTATGTCTATCCAAGGGATCATGCTGTAATTGTCCTGGGTTTCTTATCTGCCGGGCTTTACAAGAGAGCAAAGAAAGGGCTGGAGTTTGTATTTAGCTGCCAACTGGAATCAGGGGCATTTCCACAGAGGATAGATCAGGATGGCACAGACGCTTCTTACAAACCGATACAGATAGACGGCACAGGACTAATATTATATGCCCTGTCTAAATATATCAGTCTGACAGGCGACACAGAATTTGCAAGGGCAAAATGGGACAAGGTAAAAAAAGCAGTTGAATATATCACAAGCAATATCTACAAGGAAAAACAGCTGATATTTACTCCAAACTCAATCCATGAATTTCCTCCAACTGAAAAAGGGCTTGAGATCTGGGCCAACTGCGTGTGCTGCTCTGCATTAAATAAGATGCATGAACTAAGTATGATACTGAATTATAACCACAACATGTGGAAAGAGTATGCAATAAAGGTAAAGGATGGTATTCTAAAACATATGTGGAACTCGAGGATAGGAACTTTTGTCAAGAATATAAGGATACATGAGTCAAGCTCAGTTCTGGTGGATACAGATGCAAGCGAGTATGCTATTGCTGAATTCGGCATACTTGACGATAAAGACAAAAAAGTAATCTCAACAGTAGCTGATATTGAGAAAGATCTGTGGAACAAGGACCTTGGAGGGATTTGCAGGTATCCTAAATACGAAGGAAGGAACAACGGCGGAAGGGGGCCATGGCCTCATTTCACACTGATGCTATGCAGGCATTATATCAGGATTAAAGACAAGAGAAAAGCAGATAAATATATGAACTGGGTGTTGAAAATATCCTATAAGCATATGCTGCCTGAGCATATATCAACAGTAAATGAATTTGAGGAATATGTATCTGATTTCAGGCAGGCAGGCTTACTGAGAAAAGACAGGCTGATACTGATAGAGAATGCAAGGAAGCACCCAATGTTCAGGAAAGGCATTGCTTACATCACAACACCATTGGCATGGCCGCATGCAGAGTTCATAAGGACTTATAACCTGTATAAAAATGCTTTTGGAATTAAGTGAGGATTATTTATTGCTCAATATTTTTTTCAAGTTGTTTGATCTTCTTTTTTAGCTCAATCATCTTAATCTCCCTGCCTACTGTTAATTTATGGAACCTTTCAAGCTCTTTGTTTCTTTCTCTGATCTCTTCTTCTGCTTTTTTGCGCTCTGTGATATCTCTTACAGTGATAAGATATGCTTTGCTTTTTTCCCATTCAGTGCTCACAACGCGCATATCCCCAATGCCTTTATTTCCATCTTTGCGGATTATGTCGATTTCAGCAGATTCACCCTCTGCAACAGGAAGGGTGAATGGCTTTCCTAATAACTGCCCAGCCTTGGTGTGAAAAAGAACTTCTGCAGAAGGGTTCAGAAAACGCACTATTCCCTCAATATCTGTAATAATAATAGCCTCCTCAGTCATACCAACTATGTTCCGGAAGCTTTGCCTGCTCTTCTTGAGTGCTTCTTCTATCTTCTTGCGCTCAGTAATATCAACATTAACCTCAGCAAACAGCCACTCCCCTTTTGAGTTCTTGAAAGGTATGGTTGTGACCTGGATAAATCTTCTTTCCTTAGCCAGGAACTGTTCTGTGACAAAGGGTTTTTTTGTTTTAAATGCTGCTGGTATACCGCAGCTAGGGCACATTGATTTTCTCCCCATAAAATACTGGTAACATTTCTTTCCTCGCGGCTCCCCATAGAGCTTTTTCCACTCTGGATCAATATACATTATGTTAAAATCTGAATCAAGGATGTCAAGCCCGGTCTTTGTAGAGCCAAGAATAAATTCAATCTGCTGATTTAATTCCCTGATCTGATCTACAGCTATCTTGCGCTCAGTTATATCGCGCAGGAATAGAACAACCATCTTTGGAACACCGCCTTTATAGCGCGCAGCTACACTTGCCACACCCCAGAATGTCCTCTGCTTTCCTTTCTGGTCTTTGATTTCTTTCTCAAACTCGTGGCCCTTTCCATCCTCAAAGCATTGCTTGACAATAAACTGCTTTGAGCCCTTAGTTATCCCTTTGTAAATCCTTTGGTACTTCTTTCCAATCAGATCTTTTCCAAACAGCTTTTTTGCAACAGGGTTTGCGCACACAACATTCAAGTTATCATCTACAAGAATTATGCTGTCACTGATAGATTTGATAATACCTTCAAGCCTTTCCTTTATAGTGCAAGTACCATCTACCTTTTTGCTCTTGGCTGCCTTAACTTTCTGCTTTTTTGTTTTTTTGTCCAATATACTTGTATCTAACAAAATACACCTATATATAACTATCATTTAAAAATTCAAGAAAGCATACCCTCAAGTCCCTTGCCTGGAGTTATGGGAGAAGACAGAATTTGCTTAAATATTTTTGGTTTCTAATACTAAAACTTCTTTGTGAGGTGCAATACCAGTCCGCCTTTATCAGACTTGAAGTAATTCACATGATCTACATAAGTGTGGATAAAAGAAGTCCCTGTTCCATTATTTGTAGATGGTTTTTCCATGTCAGTAAATTCATAGAAATCCATAAATCTTTCCTTATGCCTCCCTTCCCTATGCCTTAGCACAAAGGGCATAAACTCAGAGTGGATTACACCGCCTTCATCAATTATAGCGACTTCTGCTGAGTTGCTTTCTATATTATAAGCTATGGTTACCGATTTGTTTTTGTCTTTTTTATTCCCATGCTGGTATGCATTTAGGACTCCTTCGTACAATGCAGTGAACAGGCTAGCAGAACAGCCCTTGCTTTCTGCAAGATTAACAATAGGCTCAATAGCAGACCTTATTTCCTGAGCATAGTTCTCTGGATTGAACCTGCATTTTTTTATTGTATAGCTCTCAGGAATCTCATAGGTAGGAATATCATGATTATGAAGATCTATAAAACCCCTTCCTATTGTGGATTTCCTGATAATAGATTCAATATTGTCAACATCAAATAAACCAACTGCCATATAGGGTAGAAAGGGGGGTTTATTTATAAATCTTTCTGTTATTTACTACTTAGATTGAGTAACAGATTGAATATGGGATTTATGCCAACTTCCCACAGCCAAAGCGCTTCCTGATACTGCGATTCAAAAGAGAGTTGCTGCCCAGAAATAAGATTTATGTGATAAGCGCTATATCTTTTTGTAATCATGTCCTAAAACATTTTTTAGCATGTTCTCATTATTAATCCAACAATTATAACGTTGAGATGAAGAATCTTTCTGCCCAAATTTAAAGAATCTATATTGACATTTCACTCTTCCTAATTTAAGGTTTGACAAGATACCATCCAGATTAGAGTAATCTTTTGGAAGTATCTTAATGAATTTCAGATAACATCTATCTCCATTTGAGGCAGTGTAGCGCCCACTGTAATCACATAAGCCAAAATGCTCAGGTTTCATTGATTCTACTTTGCTTAGCTGGATTTTGTGCTGCTTAATAATAGATTCTATCTCTTTTTTAATGATTTTTAACTCCATAACCATTGAAAGGGGGAAGAATTATTTAAACCTTTTGGTGTTTACTACAATATAATAGCAAAATAAGGCATATTGATGTTAGGGTAAGTTTTAAAAACAATCAATTACTTCTTATCCTAAATGGGCGTGTGGCGAAATCTGGTATCGCACCCCGTTGGCTTTTGACTGAAGGAAATTCAGGCTACCAAAATCGGGGAGACTCCGGGTTCGAATCCCGGTGCGTCCATTTATTCTTTTAATTTTTTCGTGGGCTTGGCTTGCGTAGCAAGACAACTCACTTCGTTTGCCAGCTGGCGAAAGAGCTGGTGGGAATCCCGGTGCGTCCATTTAATTGATTTATTTTATATTAATATTTATCCTCAATATTTTTCTGCGTTTCAAATAGGATTCTTATCGGTTCTTTGTCTTGTAATTCTGCATTTGGAATTACTGCGACCATTAGTTTCACAAAGGAAAAGAAAGAATCAGAAAATATTTGAGATGGTTGTTATTGGAAATTTCAAAGAAATAGCACAATATTTATAACATCCTTAATATTTCTTCTACTCAATTGCCGAGGTCGCATAATCCGGTATTGCGGTGGTCTCGAAAACCATTGTCCTTTGGACATCTGGGTTCGAATCCCAGCCTCGGCGTTTAACTTCAGTTAAAACGCCTGATGGCCATAAATTGTCCCTAATTAAATGTATTTGGTTCGCTAAACCATCTATATTCTCAATTAAAAGCAATATTACTACGTTTAATATGTGTTATGTCTAATTATTTAATTGCTCACTTACTTAGAAAGTATTCTTCAATATATCTTTTGGTATTCTTTGAAATATCCATCATCAATGCATCTTCTACTGTAAAGAAATTCATATCGTCACCTTCTGTAAGCGTTAGTTCAGATAATTTTTTATTGATTATTCCAACAAAAACATATCGTTGAATCCCTGGATCATCATACACCTTAAACAAAATAATATTTTTAACATCATAATCTATTTCTTCTTTTGTTTCTCGGATAATACCTTCTTCAGGAGTCTCTCCTTCATCTAAAGCTCCTCCTACAAAAGACCATTTGTTTGGAACATCAATACCAGGTTTATCTTCTCTATGTAAGAGTAGAATTTCTTTTCGAGAATTTATCAAAATTATTTTAATATTTATCATAAGAAACATCAAAAGAATAAATTATTTAAAACTATTGGTTCGCAATTAAATAACTCAAAATCCTTCGGATTTTGCCACGTTGCACTCTCCTCCCTTTGGTCGTCGGGACACTTAACAGAGCCCGATGTTAAATACAATAAATTTGGAGTCCTAAAAAATAGAAGATGGCAAAAGCTTATAAATAACAACTACTTCTTAATAGTTATAGAACAAGGAAAGATAAAAATGAAGGATTTATACGTTGTTCAAACAAATATAACACCCGTCTATGTTAGACTTGATCATGAAATAAGTATAAATGATCAAAAAAAACATATCACTTCTTTATTAGATAAAGTGTCTCAAAAATATGAAGGTTTTGAACTTCCATTTTTTGCAGTCTTTGATTCAAAAAGATGTTATGATGTTAGATCTATCGATACTTTTGAACCAGGTTTGTATGTACCAGAATCACCAACACTTTTAGGTTTTAATATTCAAAACCTTGTTGAGTCTCAAGAAAGAAATCAAACTCCTATCACTGCAGTTGTTGATTATACTAATGGTAATATTCCTATTTTAGAAGAAGCATTAAAGTTATTATCTACTGAACATACAGAGATGATTCCGCAAAGAATGTATAATATTAAAAAAATAAATATTATAGAATAACGCTTTTGCCCTTGATTCTTAGTCTTGATGTATCACTTAGTTCATCTGATGAACAGACTCCAAATTTACTTTTCTGACGAAATTTTTCCCCACTTTGTATGGTCAGTCTAACAGGAATCCGATGTTAAATGAAATAAATTTTGGCGCGCTTAGATGAAAAGCTTAATAAACTTGTTACTTCTGTTTAATCTATTATGACTAATAATCTAAAAAAACTGGTGGTTCAAGAATTTTCAGGAAAGAACGCTCAACTTCAATACATAAAGAAAGTAGAAGAAGGGCTGTGGATTTCTGAAGAGCATTTTTTCAAAAAATACTTCACAAAGAAAAATGCTCGTATTCTGGATCTTGGTTGTGGAACTGGAAGAACTACAATTCCTCTATCAAAAAAGGGGTTCAAAATAATTGGTATTGATATTACCCCTTCAATGATTAAAAACGCTAATAAGATTGCAAAAAAGAAAAAATTGAAAATTGATTATCGCGTGGGTGATGCTACAAATCTTGAATTTAAAGATAATTCATTTGATTATGCACTTTTTTCAAACCAAGGTTGGACACAAATCCCTGGAAGTGAAAACAAAATGAAAGCTCTAAAAGAAGCTTATCGTGTTTTGAAAAAAGATGGGATTTATATTTTTACAGCTCACCCACGAATTTGGTTAAGTAAATATTTTTTCTTTTTTATTAAACAGTGGACTAGGTTTTATATTTTGAAACCCCTAGGATTCAATATTGAAGAATTAGATTATGGAGATAGATTTTTTGATAGAGAAGCTACTGATACACAAAGAACTTACACAACCCAACAATATATCCACATCCCTTCTGTAAAAGAAGTTGAGCGTGTAATTAAGAAAGCAGGATTTAAAATTCTTGAAACTAATGGAGAATATCAAATTTCTAATAAAGATATGAGAAAACATCCACCAATTTTTTTTATATGTCAGAAGAAGCCGAATGGCCACTAGGCTTTAATCAAAGGCAAAAGTAAGAATAGATTATCGATGCACATGAAGAGAGTCAGGATATATAGGATAAGTATTTTAAGGATTAAGATAAAAACCCTAAGAAGGTGATAACAGTGAATCTGGAAGAACTAAAAAACAGGCAAATTGAACAGATGACTAAAAAAGGCTGTTTGCCTAAGGATGATATTGAAGTTGTTTTGCATATGGTTGAAGAGATTGGAGAAGTATGCGAGGCAATCAGGGAAAAACAATAAAAATCCCAATCGCAGCAGAGCTGTGGGGTATGAAACCCAATTTGAGCAATCAAAAGAGGAATTTGAAGATGAAGTTGCAGATATCCTTTGGCAATTAAACAAGCTTTGTTGGGTACATAAGATAAATCTGGAAGAAGTGTTTCTTAGAAAACTGGAAAAGAATGCAGATAGATGAGCAAAAATTTCCAAAGGAAATCTTTCATACCAAACATTTAAATACTCCTATCCCCATATTAGACCGAAGAGGTGATTAGGATAAGGAATGATTATTCAAAATATATCTCCCTCATATTATTCATGGGAGTGCTGTATATGGCTTATCTTGTAGTAAAGCCCCTTATAATCCCTATCCTGTTTTCTCTTATAATTGCCTATATAGCATATCCTCTCTATATAAGGATTAAGAAACTCATAAAGTCAGAGAGCTGGTCGGCTTTTATTGTAGCTGTACTGATAATTATCCTTATATCCCTCCCAATTATATTTGTGCTAAATGCCATCATTTCTCAGACAGAGGTGGTCTATACGCTCTCAAGGAGAATAGTTGTGACAGGAGATATATTCTCCGCCCAGTGCGATGGAAGGGAGAATTTTGTATGCAATATGATAAAGCCTGTCCAGGATCTTATTAAGGACCCAAAAATAAAATATTATCTTGATGACGGCCTCAAAACAATTTCATCAGCAATCATAGGCCATATAACTGATTTTATATTTGCAGTACCTAAAAGAATACTTGACTTCTTTGTCATGCTTTTTACAGTGTTCTACCTGCTAAAGGGAGGACCCCAGCTTGTAGACAAGATAAGGTTCCTTCTTCCTATCAACAGGCAAAGCTGCAATCTGCTTTACAAAAGGATGAAGGACGTATTCTATGCTATGATATACGGGTATTTCCTTATCGCGCTTATCCAGGGTATACTCGGAGCGATTGGTTTTTTTGCAGTAGGCATACCCTCAGCAATATTATGGGGGCTGGTTATGGCACTGGCTGCTCTCCTGCCTGTATTCGGAACAGCTCTTGTATGGTTTCCTGCATCCTTATTCCTGATACTGAACGGCCTTATAGAGAACGACACAACAGGAGTATGGAAAGGATTAGCGCTTATAGCATATGGAATTTTAATAGTATCCACTGTAGATAATTTCCTCAAGCCAAAGCTTGTGAGCAAAAAGGCGCAGATACATCCTGTGGTAGTGCTGATAGGAGTGATAGGAGGCATTGAGATGTTCGGCTTTGTCGGCATCATAATAGGTCCTATCATACTTGCTATATTCATAACACTTATCAGCATATATGAGAAAATAAACACTGCAAGGCCTTCAAGGCAGAAGCTGGGGTGCGCTCCGAAAAAGAGAAGATGAAGCTCAAAGTAAAAGACATGGATATTGCAACAGGGGGCATACTTGTAGTGCTGATAAACAAAGAGGATGCTGCAAAACTTGACCTGCATGCAATGGACAGGATAAAGATTACAAAGGGAAGATATTCTGAAACAGCTGTAATTGATATAGGAGAGAGTAGGAAAGCGCTGCTTCCTGGAAGCATAGGGCTTTTTGAGGAAGTGATCCACTCACTGCATGCCAAGAGCATGGATACAGTCCATATCAGAATTGCAAAAAAGCCAATATCAGTCGACTTCATAAAAAAGAAGCTTGATGGCAAGACCCTCAAGAAGCAGGAGATTGAACAGATAATATGGGATATTGTGCACAATAAGCTTACTGACATAGAGATTGCATATTTTGTCTCTGCGTGCTATACAAATGTCATGACAATGAAAGAGACTGTAATGCTGACAAAAGCAATGGCTGAATGCGGGGACATCCTAAAGATTGACAAATATCCTGTCATGGACAAGCACTGCATAGGAGGAGTGCCTGGGAACAGGACAACTATGATCCTTGTCCCTATAATCGCAGCTACAGGACTTACAATACCAAAGACAAGCTCGCGCTCTATCACAAGCCCTGCAGGAACAGCAGACACTATGGAAGTGCTTTCTAATGTATCATTCAACATAAAAAAGATAAAAAAGGTTATTGCCAATGTAAATGGATGCATTGTATGGGGAGGGTCTCTTAATCTTGCGCCTGCTGATGATAAGATAATAAGGGTTGAGAAGCCTCTTGCAATAGATGCAGAAAGCCAGCTGCTTGCAAGTATAATGGCAAAAAAGTATTCTGTATCCAGCACCCATATCCTCATAGATATTCCTTTAGGATCTGGCTCAAAGATAGAATCAAAAGGGGAAGCCTTAAAGCTCAAGGAAAGATTTGAGCAGATTGGCGATGCTCTCAAGAAAAAGATAAAAGTGATAATCACTGACGGAAGCCAGCCTATAGGCAATGGCATAGGCCCAGCTCTTGAAGCAAGGGATGTGCTCTGGCTCCTGAAAGGAGATGAACAGCAGCCCCATGACCTTAAACATAAATCAATTCTTATGGCTGGATATATGCTTGAGCTTGCAGGAAAATCAAAGCCAGGGTTGGGGTATAAAGATGCGTTGGGCATACTGGAGTCAGGAGCAGCATACAAAAAGATGCTGCAGATAATAAAGGCGCAGGGCTGCAGGAAGATAGAGCCTGAGAATATAAAGCTGGGCAGCTATACACATGATTATAAGGCTGCAAGAAAAGGGATGGTCTCTGGCATCTGCAACCTTTGCATCTCAAGGATAGCCAGGATAGCTGGCGCTCCGCAGGATAAGGAAGCTGGCATCTATCTCTACAAGCACAAGACAGACAGAGTGAAAGAAGGAGAGGTCATATTCAGGATATACTCAAACAGCAGGGAAAAGCTGAAGAATGCTGTTGAAGAGCTCAAAAGAAATAATCCTTATAGCATAAAATAGATTTAGTCCACATTCAAAGTCAGATAACGCTTTCGAGGCTTGGCTGGCTCATGATATTCAAATCCTCTTTTCTTATGCCATTGTTTCTCATCTTTCCTGTACAATGAAACTCCTGAGAATTCAGGAATTGAGATATATCCTTCTTCAAGACCAACATCAATCAAAGCATCAATATCTGTAAGCGATATAAGATTAATGTTTTGTTCTTTAAGCCTTTCTTTAGCTCCCTGCAGCCTGTCAAATGCCACTATGCAGTCCTTTACTGTTCCTCCTGTCTGACTGATTCCTCTTATGAAATCAAGAGTAGAGTCACTATAGCCGATAGTATCAGAAACAAATAAAACTCTTGCGTGATTTACATCATATTCTTTTATGCATTCAATCCTTGAGCGCATGTTCTTTTTCATCTCTTTTCTGACATATGCAACAGGAACATTGAGCCTGTCTCCAAAGATTGAGCTGAGAGGTATTCCTCTTGTCTCTCCGCCAGCAATTATATCATATTCAAGATCTTGCGCAATAGTTTTAAAGTCATCAAGCAGCCTATCCCTTAACTTAGGATAGCCTGTAAGCAGCTCTGCATAGATGTAAAAAGGCGACCTGTTCTTTCCCACCTCAAAAGGATTGTCAAGATTAAAGTCAACTGCATCTGCTTTCCAGAATATCTCTGCATATTCCTTTGCTATTTCCCTGCCAAGAGGAAAATTAAGAGGATCATTGTTCATTTCTATGCTCTGGACTATGGAGCTTATATCAGGAGTGCCTAAACATGAATCAACACTTACAGAATACCATTTAGGAGAATCACTCTTGCTTTTTATTTTGCATAAATATGAATCAATTCTACCTGCAGAGTCATTGACAAAAAACAGGCCTGCAGAATCCGTATTAAATCTTTTTTCTATATCATTGACAACCTCAGCAACATCTTTCTGACAATTGCAACCAAGATGATTGCATTTATAGCGGCCTTCTTCTGATAAGACTAAACTGAGGTCTTTAATTATCCTGTTTATCTTAAAAGAGGTGCTGTCATTGAAAATAAGAATCCTGCATTTATTATCATTAATATCATCCAATATGCATTTAAGAAGTGATTTCCTAGAATAATGTGCTTTTCTCATTCTAGATGATTAAAGGATTGAACGTGATTTATATAATTATTGGTTTAATTTCCTAATTATCCAGTTTGGCATAGTTTTTCCAGAAGTATCTAATTTCTGGCAATCCTCTTAAGGATATCAATCCCTTTTCGAATAGTCTCATCGCTTGCTGCAAAGCTTATCCGAAAATGAGTATTGCTTTCACTGAACACATTTCCTGGAACAATGAGAACATTATTTTTTATCGCTTCTTCAACAAATTTCATCCCATTACCATTAGGAGCTTTGGGATATATGTAAAACGCCCCATCCGGTTTCTCCACTTCAAAATTTTCTTTAAGGCCTTTATATATCATGTCTCTCTTTTTCTTATAATCATTTACATGCCTGCTTATATCAATATCAAACGAATGAATGCACGCTTTCTGTGTGATTGTAGGAGCGCATACAAAAGTATATTGCTGCAGTTTTGTCATTGCATCTATTACCTCATCAGGACCATTAGCATATCCAAGCCTCCATCCAGGTATTGCATGCGATTTTGACAATCCGTTTAGTGTTATTGTTTTGTCATATATGCTTCCTATACTGAAATGCTCTTTATCATATATGAATCTCTCATATATCTCATCTGAAATAACTATTAAATCATGCTCATTTGCAAAATCAGCTACCTTTTCCATAACATCTCTGCCATAGACCTTTCCTGTAGGATTATTTGGGGAATTTATTATTATTGCCTTGGTCCTGCTGCTTACCTTCCTGGAAAGTTCATCAAAATCAAGATCGATAGGCACATATACTGGCTTAGCTCCTATGAAATTTGCAATCTGCTTATATATGACAAAATATGGGTCAGGAATAATGATCTCATCACCAGGGTCAAGAATAGCATTAAAAGCCAGAAAAAGCCCTCCGCTTACACCTGCTGTTATCATTGTTTTTCCCTGCCTGATTCCATTCTCCTTAGCAAGCTTTGCTTCAACTTTCCTGATAAGTTCTTTGTCTCCTGCGCTTGCAGTATACTTGCCGCATTTTTCCTTTACAGCATCAATAACAGAATTCTTAAGCGCTTCAGGGACATCAAAATCAGGCTCTCCTATCCCCAGATTGACAGGGTCGCTGAGAGATTTTGCAAGCTCAAATATTCTTCGTATGCCTGAAGATTCTATTGCATCCATCCGTTTTGATACAATACTTTCTGCCATTTATTGATCACCATTATAAGGATAAGAACCGAATATCTTGACTTCTGCCACTTCCTTTATCTCTTCAATAGCAGACTTCATATTATCATCTCCTGCATTACCCAGCAGGTCAATGAAGAATATGTAACATCCCAGCTTTACTCCTGAAGGCCTGGACTGTATTTTTGTAAGGTTGATGTTCTGCTTCTTGAAAGCATAGAGGATATCGCAGAGCAGGCCAGGCCTGTCCACTGAAGGCTTGATAGAAATGCTTGTCTTGCTTTTGCCTGAATTATTGTTTTGGCAGCCATACTCATTTTTGCCTATCACTATGAAATTAGTGAGGTTTATCTTGTTATCTTCTATATTCTCTTCTATTAGATTAACACCATATCTTTCTGCAGCGTTTTTTGATCCTATGGCTGCAAAGCCAGGCATATCCCTGCCTGCAACCAGCCGCATAGCCTCAGCAGTGCTTGCAGCGTGTACAATCTCAGCATTAGGATAAAATGTGTTTATGAACCTGGAGCATTGCGCTATAGCAACACTATTTGAGATTATGCTTTTTATGTCTTCTTTCTTATCTTTTGCAGCAAAGCAGTGATGTATGTGAAGACTCAATTCTCCAATTATTGTAAGTTCTGATTTATACAATTGGTCAAGAGTCGCTCCAATGCTTCCTTCAAGCTGATTCTCTACAGGAACTATTCCTATCTCTGCTTTGTTATCTTCTATAGATTTGAAAACGCGGAATATACTTTTCTTGAATAATAATTCAATATCTTTTTCTTTCAGTCTTTTCCTGCAATATTTTTCTGCTGCATCCTGGCTGAATGTCCCTTCTGGTCCAAGGATTGCTATCTTTATCTTTTTCCTGCTCATATTGTCCATATCACTCATCCCCACTATTTCCAGTTTTTATAATAAACTCAATTATCTTATTAGTCTCTTCTTCAGCTTTTATCTTGAAATCCTTGAGATAATCTGCTGATTCATCAAAATAAGTTATGAATGCTTCCCTGTCTTTCCTGCTTATGATATCCTTAAGTTCAGCTGTTGATTGCATATATTTCTCAAGTATCTCATCAGAGAGCGGATTTTGTATAGCTATATCTGCATAAAGGTCAGCATTCTGGTTAAGTATCCTTCCGATTGTGCTAAGCCTCAACTGATAAACCGGACTTGTGAAATCAAGGCTCTCTTCAAAGTCAAATCCCATCTTCCTAAGAGTATTGCAGAATGTTATTGAATTGAAATGAACAAGGCATTGTATCACAGCCATCATCCTGTCATGCTCTTCTGCAGTTGATACTTTTACCTTTGCTCCTGCATTCTCAAACAGCTGTCTTATCCATGGGAACCATCTTTCTGACCTTGCCTTTACAAGAACAACCACCTGGCCTTTTATCGAACTGACCATAGGTCCAAACATTGGGTGGCAGCCAATCACTTCTGATTGTGATTTCAGCATTGCTTTTACAGGCTCCTGCTTGAGTGATGTAAAGTCCATGAGAAGAGCATCTTCCCTGACATGGGAGGCTATATGCTCAATGGTTTCTATAGTATTTTTTATAGGGACAGAAACAATAACTATGTCTGATGTCCTGGCCAGTTCAACAGGTGTAAGCTTTGTCTCTCTTCCTGCAATAAGCACTTTGTGCCCCTGCTCTTCAAAGAACTTTCTGAACCATTGGCCGAATTTTCCTGTTCCTCCTATAATGCCTATTGTCTTCATATTACTCTTTAACAATCCTCTTCTGTTCCTTTTTTGATTCCTCTATTATTCTCATAAAAATATCCTGAAGGAATTCCTTGTCAAGCCCGGTGTCCATTGAATAGCCTTCAAGCTTTTTCATTATCTCCTCTTCGCGCTCTTTCTGGATTATGCTTATACTCCTTTCTTTCTTATGTTCAGCCACGCTTCTGACAAGCCCTGCCCGGACCTCAAGCAGCCTGACTATCTGACTGTCAATCTTGTCAAGCCTCTGCCTTAGTTCCATTAGTTTATGCCAGTCTCCTTCCCCGGTTTTTCCAGTTTCATCATCCATCTTTTCTTGCCTCCTGCATCATAAGCGCATCAAGGATTACCAATGCAATCATCGCTTCAACCACAGGCACTATCCTTGGGCAGATACATGGGTCATGCCTGCCTTCAATTATAATGTCAGCTTCTTTTCCGCTTGTATCGATTGTTTGCTGTTTTCTTGCTATTGAAGGAGTAGGCTTTACTGTAACTCTTGCTATTATGTCCTGACCGCTGGATATGCCTCCAAGTATGCCTCCTGCATTGTTTGATATGAATTTGCCTGATACTATCTGATCATTTGATTCACTTCCCCGCATCCCTGAACATGCAATCCCTGATCCAATCTCAACAGCTTTTACTGCTCCTATTGACATAAGCGCATGGGCAATCATCGCATCTAACTTATCAAAAACAGGCTCTCCAAATCCAGGTGGACAGCCTTTTACAATGACTTCGACAATGCCGCCTATAGAATCCTTGTCTGCAGATACTTCATGAATTTTTTTAATCATCATTTCAGCAACTTTCCTGTCAGGGCATCGGACTATGTTTTTCTCAATCTCATCAAGATCTATGCTTTCTGCCCTTATTCTGCCAACCTCTTTGACATAAGCCTTTATATCTATGCCTTTTGAGTTAAGGATTTTTCTGGCGATTGCTCCGGCAGCAACTCTTGCAGCAGTCTCTCTTCCAGATGCTCTGCCTCCTCCCCTGTAATCCCTTATCCCAAATTTATTCTGATATGTGAAGTCTGCATGGCCTGGCCTGGATATGTCTTTGATATTTGAATAATCCCCTGACCTGTAATCCTTATTGCGAATAATTATGCCTATGGGGGTGCCAGTTGTCTTTCCTTCAAATACTCCAGATAGTATTTCTACTTTATCCTCTTCTTTCCTCTGGGTTGTGATACTGCTTTGGCCTGGCTTCCTCCTGTCCATATCCTTCTGGATGTCTGCTTCTGATAATTCTATATTAGGGATTACACCATCAACCACCACTCCCAAAGCAGGGCCGTGGCTCTCTCCGAATGTCGTTACTCTTAAAATTTTTCCGAATGTGTTTCCTGTCATTTTACAACTCATCCCCCTCATAATGAACGCACCTTAATTCAACGCTGTTTTGATAGCCAATTGAGATTAACCTGCCATCTATTGTTGAACCTTTGAGTTTTCTCATATTTTTCAAAACATCTTTGCAGTATGGCCTGCAGGATATATCAAATGTTATCGTTATTATCTTATAATCATCAGTCAGATTAACCCATAAAGGGAATTCCCTGCACCTCTCTGGTTTTGATCCATTTATTAGGCAGTTGTTGTCATCTGAAAGCAACTGGCAGATATTAAATGATTTACCTCCTTTTGTAGGGATAAAGCTATTCTTATTTATTATTCCTTTGATATGCCTGTATCTTCTTCCCAGATCTTCGACAGCGCTGATTACGCTTTCTTTTTCATGACTCTCTACATAAGGGCCTTTAGTATAAAATGTCTTGCAGCATGAGGAATCCCCACATGCCACGCATCCATCAAATCCAAGCTTTTTCAAGAGATAATCATGATAGATCCATTTAATCATTTCTTTGTTCCCCTCATATTTTTCAGGATTTACTATGACATCAATATTATTATTGCTTTCCATTTGAACACCACTCAATAAACCTCTTCAAGCTTATCATAAAAATCAGGGAATGATTTCTTCACGCATCCAGGATTCCTTATCTTCATGCCAGAAACCTTAAGTCCGGCTATGCTGAAGCTCATCGCAATCCTATGATCATTGTATGTTTCTATCTCTGCTCCATGAGGCGCTCCGCCTTCAACAATCAGGCTGTCTTCAGTGTCAATCGCATTTATTCCCATCTTCTTTAGTTCTGTTGCAGGAGCCTTAATCCTGTCGCACTCCTTGTACTTCAGATGCCCTATGTTTGTGAACTCACTTCTGCCTTTGGCAAATGCTGCGACTACTGCAAGAGGCACAACTATATCAGGATAATCATTCATGTCTATTGTAATGCCATTCATCTGCCTGCCGATAATCTCTATCCAGCCATCGCCTTTATTGACTTCGCAGCCCATCATCTCAAGGATATCAACAAACTTCTTGTCTCCCTGCGCAGAATCAATCCTCAGGTTTGTCACCTTTATCCTTCCACCAGTTATTGCTGCAGCTGTGAAGAAGAAGGATGCACTGCTGTAATCTCCTTCAACAGCTATCTCTCTTCCTTTATATCCATTTCCAGCGCGAATCCTGAATATCTTATAATCCTGATTATCAACTTCTGCTCCAAATTGTTTCATGCAGTCGATTGTCATGTCTATATATGGCTTCGAGCTCAGGGTCCCATTTGTATTTATTACAACATCCTGTCTGGCATAAGGAGCAGCTATCATTATTGATGAGAAATACTGCGAACTCTTGTCTCCTGCAAGTTCAGTAGCTCCTCCTTTGAAAGTTCCTGACACTATCCTTAATGGAGGGCATCCATTTCCTCTTATTGATCCTGCTTCAATTCCAAGAGGCTTAAGTGCCTTGAGAAGGTCTGATATTGGACGTCCGCTCTGCATCCTCTTATCTCCTGTAATTATCACATCACCTTTTTCAGCAAGCGCAGCGATTGTAGCAAGCAGCCTCACGCTCACTCCTGAATTGCCAAGGAAAACCTCTTTTTCAGGTTGCCTGAGCTTTCCGTCCACTCCTTCAATAATAAGATTATTATCCCTTATCTCTATAGCAACACCCAATTGCCTCATAGCATTTATCGCATGCATCTGATCATCTGCAAGCAGGGCATTGGTTATTATGCTTTTTCCCTTAGCAAGCGAGGCAATGAAGATATTCCTCAGAGTGTACGCTTTTGCAGGCGGAGCGCTGATCTCTGCATCAAGTGTATCTATAGTTCTTATATCAATGAACCCTGAATCAATGTCATACATCTTATTGCGCATCTTACCCTCCTTGTTCATTGGTCATCTTTTTAAGCTGGTTCAGCTTTTCGAGAGCTTTTCCTGAGTCAATTATTGCAGATGCTTTTTCTATGCCCTCTTTTATAGTGTCTGCAATCCCTGCAACATATAATGCAGCTGCTGAATTTATTATCACTATATCCCGTTTATGGCCTTTTTCTCCCTTCAATATGCTCAGAGCTATCTTTGCATTATCTTCAGGCGTCCCCCCTTCCAGATCTTCTATTGCTGCGCTTTCCATCCCCATATCAGCAGGGTCTATGTAATAACTGCTTACATTTCCATCCTTAAGTTCAGATACCTTGGTTCTTGCTGTGGTTGTTATCTCGTCAAGTCCATCATCGCCGTGCACGACAAGCGCCCTTTTGCATCCAAGGGCCCTGAGCACTGATGCCATTGTTTCTGTAAGGCTGCTGTCATATACTCCAAGAAGCTGGTGTGCTGCTCCAGCTGGATTTGTCAAAGGGCCAAGTATATTGAAGACTGTCCTTATGCCTATCTCTTTTCTTGGTCCGATAGCATGCTTCATAGCTGCATGAAGCTTAGGAGCAAAAAGAAATCCAATCCCAATCTTTTCAATGCATTCTCCTGCTTTTTCAGGTGTGATATCAAGATTTACACCAAGCTGCTCAAGCACATCAGCGCTTCCGCACTTGCTTGATGCTGCCCTGTTTCCGTGTTTCGCTACTTTGGCTCCTGCAGCAGCTGCAACAAAAGCTGTAATTGTGGATATATTGAATGTTCCCTTTGCATCCCCGCCTGTCCCGCATGTGTCAATAAGATTCTCGCTGCCAGTTACAGGTATCTTTATAGCCTTGTCTCTCATCACATAAGCGAAAGCTGCTATCTCCTCGACTGTCTCGCCTTTCAGTCTCAGTGCTGTAAGGAATGATCCTATCTGGCTTGGAGTGCATCTGCCTGACATAATGTCAGCCATTACCTGCTTTGCTTCTTCTCCTGAAAGATCTTTCTTTTCGACAAGTTTTGCAATACATGCTTTTATTATTTCCATGCTTATCCCCCTGACATGTTGTAATTATAGATTGTTATGATATCATATTTATTATATTTTCTATTATATTGACGCCAGCTGGCGAAAGTATTGATTCTGGATGGAACTGCACACCTTCTATAAAATTTTCCTTGAATTCTTTATGCCTAACTCCCATTATGATATTATCCTTTCTTGCGCTGATCTCTAAGCAGTCTGGTATCTCAAGGCCGCCAAGAGAATGATATCTTCCTGCAAGAAAAGGATTTGCAATCCCTTCAAATATTGTTTTGCTGTCATGCTGTATAGCAGATGCCTTGCCATGCACTACTTCTCCAACCTTTCCTACCCTGCCTCCCAGAGCCTCGATTATTGCCTGATGGCCAAGGCAGATGCCTAATATTGGGATTTTTCCCATGAATCTTTTGATTATGCTTATTGAATTACCTGCTTCTGCTGGATGTGAAGGCCCAGGTGATATAACAATCAATGACAACTTGTTTTTCTCTATCACTTTTTCAATTGTCTCTATGCTTGTGTCATTCCTGTATACAATCATCTCAAAGCCCCTCTTTTCAAACTCGTCAACAAGATTGTATGTGAATGAATCAAAATTATCTATCATCAGTATCTTCTTCTTATGAATATCACTCATATTCAACACCGCCTGCCCCTTTGATAGTATCAACGCATGCTTTTCCTTTCTTCTCAGTCTCTATAAACTCTTTTTCTGGTATTGAGTCATGCACAATCCCTGCTCCTACCCTTATATACGCCTTTTTGCCTGCTATCTTCATTGTCCTTATCACTATTGCGGAATCCATCTCACCGTCTGGCGTGAAATACCCTACAGCCCCGCCATAGAATCCTCTTCTTGTTTTTTCATAATCCCTTATAAGTTCCATTGCCTTGATCTTGGGAGCTCCGGTCAGTGTGCCCATGTTCATTGCTGCAAGATATGCATGAAACATATCAAGTTCAGGCTTAAGTATGCCTTTTACACTTGATACAAGATGCAGCACATGCGAGTATTTCTCTATTGAGAACGGGTTTTCCACAATTCTCGTGCCAGGCAAGCTTATCCTGGCAACATCATTCCTAGCAAGGTCAATAAGCATAGTATGCTCTGCAAGCTCTTTTGCATCTGTCTTAAGCTCAGTCTCATATCTTGAATCAAGATCAGGATCAATTTTCTTTCCGATGAACCCTCTCGGCTTTGTTCCTGCAATCGGCCTTATTTCAACAACCTTTCTTCCTGTATTATCATCCATATCACTTACAGCTATGCATTTCTCAGGGCTTGTTCCTATCAGCGTAGAACCAGGAGTCCTGAAATAGAACATATATGGGGAAGGATTCTTTTTCTTTAGCGCAGAGTATATATCAAGCTCTTCTGAATTGATGTCTGCGATTATTGTCCTTGACAATACTGCCTGGAATACGTCTCCATTGAGGATATGACCTTTAAGCTTTTCTACATTCTTTTTGTATTCCTCTTCTGTTGTGTCTGACAAGATAGAGCCTTTTATAGTGCTGAACTGCCTTTTTTCAGGAACACCAGAATCCAGGGCATCCATATACCTCTCCAGTATGTCCTTTACTCTTTCTGCTTCAGCTGCGCTGTCTTCATCTGTCTTGAAAGCATTAGCTATAAAGAATGTCTTATTATTCTTGTGATCAACAAAGAAAAGGTTGTCTGCAAATACCATCTCATAATCATAGTCATTGTAAAGGTCCTTCTTGTTTGGTGGAAGAGACTCAAACTGGTCAATAAAGTCATAGCTTATCATTCCAAAAAGCCCGCAGTAAAGATGGGCAGGCTTTGATACAGGCTTGAAAGCAAAAATAATAGCCCTCAGCACATCCATCTGTGTTATTCCCCTGAGCCTTTCATTTTCACTTGTTTCATTTTTCTCCTTATCTAATTCCCCTTTGACACTATTTTCGCCTACTTCAAGATTTCTGCAGAATGTAAGTCTCTCTTTGATATGCTCCAAAAGCCATTTTCCAAGCTTGTTAAGAGCTTTAATCTCAAATGAGCTGCCTCTTCCTCTTGCGATAATGCAAGGCTCTGCAACGCCTATGCTTTTTTCTCCGTATTTTGTTATTATCTCTGCAGATTCCAGAAGTATGCAATTATCCTTTCTGCCGTAATCTGAGAGCTTTGCAAAATACTCTACAGGCTCAATAGCATAATCAAGTTCTTTTACAACAGGTATTATGCTTCCTTTTCTGGATTCCTCAATTAGTCTCTTGATTTTTTCCATATTCTATCATCCTTTGATAATCGTATTAAGAATATAGCGCTATGATGGGTTTTACTCCCAAAAGCACCAAAAATAAGGCCTATCTTTTTCTACTAAGAATGTGCTGCAAAATGATTCCAATAATATTCCTATGCCTTGCTGTGGTATCATATATCTTAGGGGGTTAAGCAGGATATTTAAAGCTTTTGGAAATTTAATTTATAAAAATATACCCCACTGCTTGCAGTGGCTGGGTATGGCTAATGATTATATGCCTGGTATATTTTTATGACCAAAAATCCAATGTCATAGAAATCCTAAAATCCGACTTACCCAACCCTAAAGGACTGGGCTTGCTCCGGATTTTCGAGACGGATTTCTAGGACACAAAAAAAGCAGAAAGCAAAAATACAATAGCATTCATCCTCGTCATAAAGGACAAAGCTTTCTGCTTTTTTTCGTGTAAGATTATACCCCGCCGCTTGCGGCGATTGGGTTTTTGATGGCTCTGTTCAATTTGAAATAGATCTGGAGAATAAAATAAAATAAAAATAAAAAAATCACTCCCTGCTCTTTGCATAGAAGTCGCAGATATCATAGAAATCCTAAAATCCTACTCCCCCCGCCATAAAGGACTGGGCTTACGCCGGATTTTCGAGACGGATTTCTAGGACACAAAAAAAGCAGAAAGCAAAAATACAATAGCATTCATCCTCGTCATAAAGGACAAAGCTTTCTGCTTTTTTTCGTGTAATAGTACTCACCGAACATCATGCATGGTATTCCTACAATAATTATTAAATACTAGCATAAGATAGTTATTTATAGTAGTTAATATCATATAAATAACAAAAATTTGACAATTTATTGATAGCAAATCCTATCCCCACCATAAATG
>DAOVBM010000082.1 GCA_030670545.1 Candidatus Woesearchaeota archaeon | reverse complement strand
GATAATATCGCCCTTACAAGGCGAGGGTCGCCGGTTCGAGTCCGGCCGGGCCCATTTTATTTGATATATGCGCCGGTGGTTGAATGGTACAATGGGGCGTTGCCAACGCTTCGGCCCGGGTTCGATTCCCGGTCGGCGCATTGATTTTTTATTGGCAGGCATTATTCAATATTCTCAGCGTCTAAAACCAGTTCTAATTAATTATAAGGCAAAGCTTTCTAAGGACAGAAGAAGTATATACTGATTTTTATATACTTTAAACTAATATAAAAAAGGTCTATTGAAAGGCATTAAGTTAAACTATGTTGGATTGGGCATTACAGAAAGAATATCCATCAAAGCATTATCTTGATCTGGTCCATGTGGTTAGCTACTTCCTGGCCTTTCTTCGTCAGTGTCAGCAACTTGAGCCTTCCCAATTTCTCAAAATTTATAAGCTCATGCTTTTCCATCTGCTGCAGGATCTTGACAACATGAGAATAAGTGCAGTCAATCTGCTTTGCAAGTGATGAAGCATACAGATTATCTTCTGTGTTAAGAAGTTCTACAAGCATAAGTGTTGGCTTTTCACGGAAAAATACTTTGAATATCTCGTCTTTGTCTTTCATTGGCTAACCTCCTTATTTGCCTGTATTATAGATTTTATAAAAACTATATAAAGGTTGGTATTTTGTGATATATATCTCACATCACTATTATCCCCCCTGTTTCCTATCTTGGTTCAAGAGATGTGAGTTGTATATTTTAAATTATGTTTTTGTTTAAATACTTTTCGTTATACTTTTTCAATCAGAACAATCTTTTGTTACTGAGGCATACCTCAATTCCGGAAAAGATATCACTTCCCACTGGACATGTTTGCATAAACCTTATAAACGGTTTGAGTTTCTACATAATTATGCTTTCAGAAGAAGAATTGAAGAGGATATTATTTCCTCACAATAAAATCAGGGATATCCAGGTTGATCTTGCGCTTGCTGTTGACGATGTAATAAAGAAAAAGAAGCACATGGTTGTGCATGCTCCAACTGGACTTGGCAAGACAGCTGCAACAATCGCTCCAGCTCTTGCTAATGCGATTGAGAAAGACCTTACAGTCTTCTTCCTGACATCAAGGCATACACAGCATAAGATTGTGATAGATACTCTTAAACTTATAAGGGATAAGCATGGAATCATGTTCGGGTGCGTTGATATAGTAGGCAAGAAATGGATGTGCCCTGTTCCAGGTGTTGACAATCTTAACTCAGGTGAGTTTAGTGATTACTGTAAGTCACAGAGAGTGGATATGAAATGTGAGTTCTATGCAAACACAAACGAGAAATCAAATAAGCTAAGCTTAAAGGCCAAGAAACTTATTGGAGAGCTTCGCCAGCTGTCTCCTCTTGACACAGACTCTGTCATGGATCTCTGCAGTGATGACAAGATATGTCCTTATGAGATCTCGATTGCGCTTGCAAGGAAAGCAAAAGTCATAATCGGTGATTACTATTACATATTCAATGAGACAATCAGGAATAACCTTTTCAACAGGATAGGCCTTGATCTGGAAAAATGTGTGATAATTGTTGATGAAGGCCATAACCTTCCTACAAGGATAAGGGAGCTTCTTACAGACAGGCTTACTACAATCATGCTTTCAAGGGCAATAAAAGAAGCAAAGAAATATGGCTATAATGAGACAATAAGCAATCTCCAGCTGATTTCTGATGCAGTCAATTCGTTATCATCAGGATTGAAAGAGGGAGAGGAAAAACTTGCATCAAAAGATGATTTCATAAGGCTAATATCAAAGTCTGTTGATTATGACGATCTGATAGCAGACCTTGAGTTTATCGCTGAGGCAGTAAAGTCAAGCCAGAAGCAGAGTTATATAGGTTCAATTGCATATTTTCTTGAGCAGTGGGCTGGAAATGATGATGGCTTTACGCGTATCGTTTCTTTAAGCAATGGCATGAGAGGCCCTATAGCAGTATTGTCATACAGGTGCCTTGACCCTTCTATAGTATCTGGGGAAATAATCTCCCAGAGCCATTCAACAATACTAATGAGCGGGACACTCACTCCTACAGATATGTACCGCAACCTTTTGGGGTTTCCTGAGAATACCGAAGACAGGAGTTTCAAAAGCCCTTTTCCCATTGATAACAGGCTTTCGCTGATAATTCCAAAGACAACTACAAAATTCACTGCAAGGAACGAAAAACAGTTCATGGAAATATCAAAAATATGCGCTGAGATTGTCAATGAAGTGCCTGGAAATTCAGCAATATTCTTCCCAAGCTATTATTTGAGGGATTCTGTGAATAGGTATTTCACTTCGCTCTGCAGAAAGACAACATTTCTTGAGATGCCGACATTGACTAAGCAGGAAAAAAGCGAGATGCTTGCAAAATTCAAACAGTACAAAGATGTTGGAGCAGTGCTGTTAGGGGCTGCATCCGGATCTTTTGGTGAAGGGATTGACTTGCCAGGAGATCTTCTTAAGTGCGTGGTAATCGTGGGACTTCCCCTGCAGAAGCCAGACCTTGAGACAAAGCAGCTAATCTCTTATTATGACCTCAAATTTGGAAAAGGTTGGGATTATGGCTATCTTTTTCCTGCTTTCAATAAGAGCCTGCAGAATGCTGGCAGATGCATAAGGTCAAAAAAAGATAAGGGTGTGACAATCTTCCTTGATGAAAGATACAATTGGCCTAATTATTTCAGGTGCTTTCCTGCAGATGTAGGAATAAGGACAACACACCTTTATATTGACAGAATCAGGGATTTCTTTAATAGATCATAATCCAGAATAACAAAAATTTGACCAATATTTAATACTTAGTATACCACCAGTCTGCGACTGGTGGATTATATTGTGGTATACTAAGTCCCAAAATTAGCAACCCGAGCCTGAAAGGCGAGTATGCCACCAGTCTATGACTTGTGGTGGTTGCTAATTTTTGACACCCCT
>DAOVBM010000064.1 GCA_030670545.1 Candidatus Woesearchaeota archaeon | reverse complement strand
CTTTTTTATCTATAATAAATGAACTTCTTATGAAATCCATAGGAAAACTTAAATCTGCTCTTAAAACCGGACTTTGTCTGGTATGTGATTCCATATCAACTCCTGTTAAATGTACTGAGTCGTCAGCAGTCGGGATTCTAGGACCATAAGTATCACTATAACCACAATATCTATCTGACAGCCATCTTAAATCCTCATGTTTTTTCCTGCCGAAAACATATGGAAAAATAAAATCTTTTGTAACAATTAATGAATCAATGGGTATATTGATATATTGATTAAAAACTTGTTCAGCTTCTTTAATCATTTTAGCTAATTTATTTTCATTTGGTGGTTGAGTCATATCGTGTGCATCTCCAAACATATTCCCATTTAAAATTCTATCTGCGTACGCTCCTCTAAATTCAATTAAAAAATCTTCCTTAGACAATATTTGACAACCATTTTCATATTTTTTTTCTTTTAGTTGTCCATCTTTGGCAATTTCTGCAACTCTTTTAACATCATATGCGCCAACTTTTAAACTAATATTATCATTTTTTAATTTTAGACCCAAGCCTTTCATAGATAAAATAGCTTTTCCCCAATCAGAAGGAAATCGAACACCTATGTCTTCACTCTGATTTAATTTATCTGTTAACTCTTGACAAACATCAACTATATCTGGCCTAAAATCATCTCTACTAAAAAAACTACATCCTGTACCATAACGATTATTGAAATATATGTCTACCCTTGCACACCAAATTGGGTCAGTTCTTCTCAAAGAATCTTCTAACATTCCTCCAACATATCCTTCTAATTTATAAAATTCTGGCAAATCTCGAACCATCTTAAAAATTACAAATGCAAAGTGATATATAAATTTTTCTTTGATTTCAATTTTAAATATATAAACAAGTTTGAATTTAATCATCTAAAGGGCTGTAGTAGCTGATTCCTAATTTTCATAACTGATTATTCTGTTACCATCCTTCATTGACTACTAAACTTTTTAAATACCTAACCTAAACATATCCTAAATGGACTTAATTGAAGTATTTTTGATAAACATTTGGGGGAACCAATGGATAAGGGCATTATCAACATTAATTGTATTTGTATCAATTGCGCAGATTGTGTTAGGATCTATGAAGTTCTACCTGCGGAGAATAGAGAAGCTGGAAGAGGGAAAGACGCACGACAAGATAATTGCAAAAGCTGAAAAGCCAGCATCCATCATGATAATACTTCTTGGGCTAAAGGTCTCCTTAATGTATCTTGAATATGACCTCAGCATTATCCATAAGGTAATCACTTCTGCATTGATAATAATAGGCATATATTTTGTGATAGCAGCGATTGACATAATGATTGACAGGTGGATATACAAATTCAAGAAAAAGACAGGAGCAAGATATGAGGACGAAGTCCTGAACCTTTTTGAGAATATAATAAACATATTTCTTGCAGCTATAGCATTGATACTGATACTGGATGTATGGGGCATTTCAATAGGCCCTCTGCTTGCAAGCCTTGGAATCATAGGTATTGCTTTAGGGTTTGCTATGCAAAAGACATTAAGCGATATAATGGGAGGGATTGCCCTTGTATTGGATAAATGCTTCAGGATAAATGATCTTATAGAAGTGGAGACTGGAGAAGTGGGAAGAGTCATTGAGGTAGGCCTGAGGAGCACAAAGATTATTACGCTTGACAATGAGATGCTTATCATCCCCAACAGCCAGCTGTCAGACGCAAGGATAAGCAATTATGCAAAGCCAAATAACATATTAAGGATAAAGGTGCCTGTGGGAGTTGAATACAGCTCAGACCCTAATAAGGTATCAAAGGTCCTGCTCAAATCAATCACAAGAATTAAGAACGTGCTTCCTGAACCAAAACCTCTTGTCAGGTTTGATGAATTCGGTGACCATGCGCTGAAGTTCACACTTGTGTTCTATATAGATGATTATAACAAAAGATTCGCTGCAAAGACAGAAGTCCTTAAAGCAATATACAAAAGCCTGAAAAAAGCAGGAATCAGGATACCATTCCCTACAAGGACATTATATTTCGCTGATGATAAGAAGAAGGCAAGGGAAAAGAGATAAGTTTTTTATATCGTACTTAATTCTTGATGGCTTATGGACAGGGATAAGTGGCTTGAAGGAACACTGTGGCTTGCGAGGAAAGAAATCAACAGGTATTGCACTAATAACTGTGAAAGCTATTGCTGTAAAAACTATTATATCACCACAAAGGATCCCTCTTTGGTAAGGCTCATATTTGGAGTTGATGAGTCAAAAAGCCTTCAATCTGTTGCAGATATTGATAAAAGGCTCAGTATTGAAGAACGAATACTGGAGGATACTTATTATCAGATTTTTCTTGACCCATGCCCTAGCCTTAAGGGGAACCTCTGCAGCATACATGATAATACTAAAAGACATATTACTTGTGTAGAATATCCTTTATTCAGGAAGGGAAATGAAATAATTGAAGTGGCCAGACACTGCCCTGCAATAAGCGAAGGAAAGATTGACAAATACTTGACAGATCTCATGAATAGAGGATTAAGAATAGATTACCTACCAAAGACAGCAGCATAATAGTAAGTAAAAAGTCACATATAACAGAGCACAAGCATCTTCAAATCTTGATGAGCGTAGCTCATTAAGAACTTAGAGAGCTTTGCTCTCCAAGTACTTGGGATGAATTATTAGAAGGCTCTGCGTCCCCGTAGGGGGCTCCCCCCGCGACGAGCAGGATAAGGAAAAGGATTAAGTTTTGACTGATGATGCTGGTGCTCCTTGAGTAGCAGACTTTTTACTTACGCATAATAATTAACTTTAAATACTTCTTATAAACCTTTGAGTATATGGCAGATGGAATCATGAAAGCTGAGATAAGGAAATTCGCATTGCAGAATGCTGTGCAGTTCAATGGAGAAGCTAATCCTAAATCTATTGTCGGCAGGATAATGGGCACATTTTCTGAAGCAAGAGATGATCCCAAAGCGACTATGGCAGCAATAAGTGAAATAGTCAATGAAGTAAATTCCCTCTCGCCTGAACAGCAGACAGAAGAGCTGAAAAGCACTGCTCCAGAGATGCTCGAGAAAAAAGAGCATGAAAAAAAGAAAGGGCTTAAGCCTCTTCCCAATGCAGAGAAAGGAAAAGTCATCATGAGGTTTGCTCCATCTCCTTCAGGCCCTATGCATATTGGTCATGCCATGACATTAGGAGTCATCTCAGAATACTGCGCTATGTATGAGGGCAGATTAATCATTAGGATAGAGGATACAAATCCAGAGAACATCTACCCTCCTGCTTATGACATGATTCCTGAAGAAGCGCAATGGCTGACAAATAATAATGTAAAAGAAGTGATGATTCAATCAGACAGATTACCAATCTATTACAAATATGTTGAAAAGTTTTTAGATAAAGACGCAGTCTATATCTGCACATGCAATCCTGAAGAATATAAGGAATCAATATCAAAGATGGAGCCATGCCCCTGCAGGGGTCTTCCAAAAGAAGAACAAGCTGCAAGGTGGAAAAAAATGCTTGATTCTAAGGGTTATAAACAGGGTGATGCTGTAGCAAGGCTTAAGACAGACATAAAGCACAAAAACCCTGCAATGAGGGATTTTCCAATCGCAAGAATAAATGAGGCAGAGCATCCAAGACAGGGCAGGAAGTACAGAGTATGGCCTCTTATGAACCTAAGCGTATTCACAGATGATATAGAATCAGGCATGACGCATACAATCAGGGGAAAGGATCATGCTGACAATGCAAAAAGGCAGAACTATATGTACGATTATCTTGGAAAGACTGCTCCTATAACACTTTTCCAGGGAAGGATAAATTTTGAAGATATGCAGGTGTCATGTTCAAAGACAAAAAATCTGATACAGGAAGGAAAGTACTCAGGATGGAATGATATCAGGCTTCCATTTCTTGCAGCTTTGAGGAGAAGGGGATACCAGCCAGATGCTTTAGTTAAATGGGCTGCATCATTCGGTGTCTCGCTGAATGACAAGAAAGTCTCAGCAAAAGAGACATTCAAAAACATCAATGCTTTCAACAAAGATATAATTGAACCTATAGCAAAAAGATTCTTTTTTATAAATGATCCTGTAAAGATAAAGATAAAGAGCGCTCCTGAGCAGGAAGTTGAACTTGACCTGCATCCAGACAATATAAAAGGTGGAAGGAAGTTCACAACAAAAGAAGACTTCATAATCACAAAAGAAGATTATGAATCATTGAAACAAGGAAAGATTTCACGGCTAATGGACTGCCTTAATTATGTAAGGGAATATGACTCATTCAAATTTGATTCCATTGAATATGAAAAATATAAGGAAAAAGGATGCTGCTCTATAATACACTGGCTGCCTGATGACGAAAAGCAGATAGCTGATGCAGAAGTGCTTATGCCTGACAAGACAACAATCAAAGGAAAAATTGAGAAAACTGTTAAAATACTTAAAGAAGGCGATATTGTCCAGCTTGAAAGATTTGGATTCTGCAGGCTTGACAGCATTGATAATGATGTTTATAAGTTCTGGTTTGCGCACAAGTAGAATTAAAGTTATCGAAAATTTCGCAAGAAATTTTATTGGGGTTTAATACCCCTCACTTCATTGCGAAATTTTGGATTCCAAAAATTTGATAATCTATAATGCAAATCCGTAATACCCCTCCATTTATGGTGGGCATAGGATTTGCTATCAATAAATTGTCAAATTTTTGTTATCTTTTCTTTTGTTCTTTATTCTTCTTTTTCTGGTAAAAATGGATTTCAGGGATTATGATGAGAAACATAGAATAGATTCATTTCACCCCTAGTTGATAGTAACATTTAAATAGTAAGGGTGATTACTCCATAATAAAATGTTTGAAAAACTTGTTAATAAGCTATATAACAATAGGAAACATGATCCAATTAGAAGAGAGTTTCTTACGAAATGTGGGCTATATCTTGGTTCACTAGCATTTCCATTAGTATTTTCAAGAGATACTAATGCAGGAGAAATCTACAAATGGAAAGATAAGAACGGAATATGGCACTTTTCAGATAGATATCCTACTAAGCAAACAGATAATGTACAAACATTAAATACATACATATCCCCTGATAATTCTTCAAAAAACCATAAAAAAAAGAATTCAAATTTAGGAAAAGTTTCAAAAAAGTATAACACAACAATGCATAAAGGTTTTGATATAGAGTCTAAGATTCATGACGTACGTTCAGATTACAGGACACTAGATAATATAATTAATGAAGTTCGCGAAGAAATAAAAGTAAAACCCAACTTCAGCAGAAATGAAGCAATTCAAATATTAAAAATAATTAATAAAACAATAACAAAAAGACACAATTTTTCAAGTTATACATTAGATGAACCAAATTGTACAAACGCCCATATTTATCATGCTGTTGGTGAAGCATTAAATTTACCAATAGATACTTTAAATGCGCCAGGACATGTTTTTATCAGGTTTAATTTAGATAATGGAGGATATATTAATTGGGAAACAAGTGCGAAAGGAGAAATATTCAGAAACTCTGATTATATAAAAGCATTTAATATTGCGCAAACATCTATTAATAAAGGCATATATCTAAGCCCAAGAAACAAAAACCAGATTCTTGCTAATTTTTATAATCAGATTGTTTTCGAATTATTTAGAAAAAAACAAGTTAAAAAAGCCATTGAATATTCTAAAATAGGAGTAAAATTATCTCCTGAATCTCCAGAATTGCTCAATAAGCTAGGCGTTGGTTTTTTAAGGTTAGGAAAAAATGATAAATCCATCTTATATTTCAATGAATCAATAAGATTAAATCCAAATTTTGCAAACTCTTATCATAATAGAGGCACAGCTTGGAAAATAAAAGGAGATTTGAATAAAGCCGAAGAGGATTTCAGAAAAGCAGAGAGATTAGAAAAAGAATTGACTCAAAGTTTAAGAGGATATCAATGATTTAATGATTTACTTTCTTTTTCTGATTATAAACAATCCAGTTAACACTATAACCAAATCTAATTGTGGTGTTTCAACAATAAGGCTAAAATTTTTTGTTCTAAACTTAAGAAATTGACATAGTTTCAAATCGTACACACGCACCACTTAACCACAAACTATAAATAGTTAAACTTTATTGCAGAGATAAAGGGTTTTTCAAAACCATCTATAAGTGGTTATGATGTTTATATGTATGATTACGAAATAATAGCAGTATTGAAGATGAAATATAAAAAGAATTCCAGCCATCATCGTTTCAATAGATTGATTCTTTTTTCTGTATTTCTCTTCTGCGCATTATTAACAAATACGAACGCATTCCTTATAGGTGGAGATGGTAACAGCAGTTTTTTCAATGGCACAATAGATGAACTTGTAATATATGACCGTACTTTGACACTTTCAGAGATTGAGAAACTTTATAATAAAGGTGTTAATGCCAATGGCTCTTGTGATTTATTTTATATGGAACCTGAATACAGCATATTCTCGCCTTATCCTGAAACAACTAATTTTTCAATAATTTATGACATGTCAAATGTCATTAATATGGTTCTTGCAACAGATGATGGGAAGATAGAATTTCCTGAAGATTATGGAATTAATGCTGACAATCAAAAATATGATGATAATGTTATAATTGGTGATTGTTTTGTTTCTATAAACGCAACAGCGCTGGATTCAACATTTAACGCAACATCATACATTATCTTTAACAATTCAGATGGTCATTGCGGGGATAACATAATATATGAAAGTGAAGGATTCCCTCGTTCAGCATATGATATAAGAATAAATAACAAAATATGTATAGGATGCAGCGAAATCCAGAAAACAGGAGATTTTATTACAGGGTTTAAGGTTCTGCATTTCTCAGCCTATGCTATAGGCTCAAATACAAGGCTTGATATATACGATGAATATGAAGACAGTTATGTTCCAGCTAACATAGCAATAGTATTTTATGCAAATTATACAAATTATACTTCAGGAGATCATATAGGTGGAGCAGATTGTCAGATAGAGTTTGATGATAACCCTGGCACAACATTTGCAATGACTGACAACGGAGCTAATTACAATTTTACAAAAACAAATGGTTTTCCAACAGAAGCGCTCCATACATGGAATGTCACATGCAGCAATGCTACAGGAGGGTGGAATACTCTGAATGTAACTGATGATATACAGGTAGGCGCAGTTCCTGCA
>DAOVBM010000025.1 GCA_030670545.1 Candidatus Woesearchaeota archaeon | reverse complement strand
GTCTGGAAAGCTGATTTTCTCGTCTTCATACGAGCGGATGTTGTTGAGTTTTATTGATTTCAGAAGCATTGTTCTTCTGAATGTTATGGATGTTTAAATAGTTTTGCTGTTTAAAATTCACAATTTATTTAAATGGCTTATAATTTCTCAAGGTGTATGGTAAGGTATTTATCTATTCAATTGCTTGTGCTGATATCATTGCTCTTGATTCCCATAGTTTCAGGTACCTTGTTTGAAGAACAGCAGTCTGAATGCGGCCTGGAATCAGAGGTATGCGCAATAGAAGACATCAGCCAGGGTTATTCTGAAAACAGCACATCAAAACTTGATAACCTGCTTGCTTTTATGGAGCAGAACGAGAATAAGATCTGCATAATATACTTCTATTCTACCAAATGCAGCCACTGCAAGAGTCTTGAGCCTTTTCTTGAATATATCAGCATGAAATTCGGTGATGACATCATCATAACAAAGCTTGATGTATCAAATCCTGAAAATGTGGCAATCTACAACCAATTATGCACTTTCCGCGAATATACAGGCCATGAGATCCCGCTTTTAGCAGTGAATGATGCTGTCTTTGTAGGTGAAGATAAGATAAGGGAGAATCTCGAAGATGAGATAATAAAAGGAATTGAGCTTGATGAGAAGATATGTCCACTTGCAGGGATGACCTGTCATAATGGAAATGCAACTGGCACTGATGAGATGCTTTCAGGGGTGAAGAAGCTGAGCTTTTTTGCTGTCCTGCCTCTTGTTCTTGTGACTGGCTTTGGAGACGGGATAAACCCATGCGCATTTGCGGTTCTGCTTTTCATAATGGCATTTCTGCAGGAGATTTCAGGGAGCAAGAGAAGGCTGAAAAGGGTTACAATATCTTATATAATCGCATTCATGATTGTTAATATAGGATTAGGGATATTCTATTTCTTTACATCAATCCAGATTGGCCATCCTGGAACTGTCAGGTATATGGCAGTTGGCTTTGCTGTTTTTGCAGGATTGATAAATCTCAAGGACTTTTTTGCATACGGAAAAGGGTTTTCACTTGAGATTCCGAAATTTTCAAAAAAATATATAGAATCGCTTGCTGCAAAGGCTTCAGTCCCTGCAGCGCTTGTCATGGGCTGCCTTGTCGCATTGCTTGAAGCTCCATGCTCTGTGCCGATATATCTTACTGTCCTTGAAGTGCTTAAGGGTCAGGGCAAAAGCCTGCTTGGAGTGATGCCTCATATATTCATCTATAATGTCATGTTCATCCTCCCTATCGCAGTCCTTGCGTTGCTGATATATTTCGGAGCAGAAGCAAAGGCTCTTGAAGGCTGGAGGCAGAAGCACAGGAAGTTCATGAAGCTATCGCTTGCAGTTATATTGTTGGTGCTGGCTGGGTTGATGTTGGGTGGTGTTATATGAGTTGTGTAGGTTTTGAGTTGCCGTAGTTTTTGCTTATTTTAATTTCAATAACTGGGAAGCAGTTATATTTAGGAGAGTCAATAGAACAATATTTATATAAGAAATCATATTAAGTTATAAAAATGAATAAACAAGAATATGTTGTATTGCTTAACTTTCTGAAATCTGGTCTATCTACTAGACAATTAGATAAGTTATTAGGTCATACTAATAGTAGAGGGTGGCTTTCTTGGGATATCCTTAAAAAATATAAGTTAAGAAATTCAGATAAAGGAAAATTATTCTTGTATTCTACTGCTCAAAGTAAACAGATAATTAGTTTATTGGTTAAGGAAAAAAAAGATGATTATATTAATGAGTTGATTAAAATACATCAACCGAATAATCTTAAAAAATATAAGAATACTTTTGTTATTGCAGATTCTGAAAAGAGTTTCTATAATATACTATCAGGAGAAACAAGAAATATAATCAGAGATTTTTTCAATCCTGAAAAAAAGTTAATTGGAAGATGTCAATTTAAGGATTGTAATAATAAAGGTCAAATTGATACTGTTCATTTTTCCAAAGACAGGCCACAGATATTTATTGAATGTGCCAAAATAAATAAAGATAATTTTAAGAAAGGATTATTCAAATTTGATGTTTATAAGACTATGATGTGTTTCCTGCAAAGTCATTTCCAAAACAAAACAATTTGTTTTTTATGCAAAAAACATCATAATGAATTTCATAAGAAAGAGAAAGAAGGAAAAAATCAATTAAGAGAATTTAAAAGAAAGATTATTTTTTAAGATGGTAGATGTCCTCACAAAAAAACAAAGAAGTTATAATATGTCTATGATTAAAGGGAAAAATACCAAACCTGAATTAATTATCCGAAAATTGCTTTCTTCAAATGGAATAAGAGGATATAGAATTAATTATAAATTACCTGGAAAACCAGACATTGTATTCACTAAATATAAATTAGCAATCTTTATTGATGGTTGTTTTTGGCATAAGTGCCCAAAATGCTTTATAGAACCTGATAAAAATAAAGAATTCTGGAAAAATAAGATTAATGGTAATGTTAAGAGAGATAAGAAGGTTAATAGAGTGCTGAAGAAAGATGGCTGGAAAGTATTAAGATTTAGGGAACATTTATTAAGGAAAGACCCTGATCAGGTTTACAGACGAATAACCAAAGAACTTATAATAAGAGGCTTCAATGACAATTAAGATACTGGATTTATTTGCCGGAGCAGGTGGACTATCTTTAGGATTTGAAATGGTTAAAGATAATCAGGGAAACCCTGTTTTTGAGCTACACAGAGCTGTTGAAATTGATAAATTTGCATGTGATACACTTAGAAAAAGACATGGTGACGAAAAAGTAATTGAGGGAGATATTACAAAGTATAACATTGCCAAAAAAATAGTAGATGAATGTAAAGGAAAAATATTTGTTGTTGTAGGGGGCATACCGTGTCAGTCTTTTTCTCTGATTGGCCCAAGATCAGGATTTGGTAAAAAAATAGAGAGATTTAAGAAGGATAAAAGGGATAATCTTTATGAACATTTCAGAGATATAGTTGGAGATATACAACCTAACATTATCGTCATAGAGAATGTAAAAGGTATTCTTTCTAAGAGAGATTCTAAAAAGAAAAAGATTATAGACAAACTGGTCTCAGATTTTGAAAAATTAGGATATAATTTTGAAAATGAGAAAGGTGCCAAATGGAATATCCTTAATGCTGCTAATTTTGGAGTGCCCCAGAAAAGAGAGAGAGTAATATTGATAGGTATTAAGAAATCCTGGAAGTCAGTAAAAGTTCCGGAGATTCAACCAACTCATTTTGATGCTAAATGTGATAATCCTGATGATTTTGTTTCAAATGGTCTTTTACCTTATGTTTCAGTTTATGAAGCAATTGGCGACCTTCCAAGAGTAAGTCCAAAAGTAACTTACACCGGACTAACAGAAGAACAAAAAGAAAAAATCAAGAAAAAGAACGTATTAATCAATAATGGAAAAGATAAGATTGAATTAAATCGAAATAGATTTGAAAAACATCTCAATAAGATAAGTCAATCAGGTCAAAATTTCTTTGGTTTTGTAAGGTCCAATGGTTACAAATATATTGATCATCATACTACAAGAAGTCATCAAATTTCTGATATTGAATTATTCAAACTTATGAGACAAGGTGAAACCGCAAAATACTTTGCGGAAAGAAGACCCGATTTAGCAGAAAAGTATATAAAATATAGTCTGCTTTCCTTTAAAGATAAATACAGAAAGCAAAAAGCCAAAGATCCAAGTACAACCGTTTTTGCTCATCTGGAGAAAGATGGTAACAGGTTTATCCATCCAACTCAGGCAAGAACATATACACCAAGAGAAGCTGCAAGGACACAATCCTTCCCTGATTACTTTATTTTTGAAGGTCCAATGACTAAAAAATTCAGGCAGATTGGAAATGCAGTGCCTCCTTTAATGAGTTATAATATCGCAAAAACATTATATAAAGTTTTGAGGAAATAAAATGAAAATAAGACCTGCAAGCAGACATATATTTGCTATTGGAAGAGATTTAATTAATGATAAAAGGTCTGCAATAATAGAATTAGTGAAAAATAGTTATGATGCTGATGCAGATTTTGTAAAAATTAAATTTTCATCTTCGAAGGAAAAATCAAGTTCTGAATATGATAATGAGATACGTATTGAGATTTTGGACAATGGTCATGGGATGAGTTCTGACGTAATAACAGACAAATGGATGGTTCCTTCTACTGATGACAAATTAACTAGAAAAACCAGTCCAAAAGGAAGATTAATGCAGGGTAGAAAAGGATTGGGAAGGTATGCTGCTGCAATACTTGGTGATTGTTTAGAACTAGAAACAATTTCTAATAAGAAAAAATCTAGAATTATAATTGATTGGAAGGATTTTAAAAAATTTGAATACTTAGATGAATTAAATTTCATTTCACAAGAAGAAACAACATCTGAAGATAATGGGACCAAATTAATTATTATGGGAGAAAATAATTATTTATTTGATTGGACTGAAGAAGCAATAAATCAACTATTAAAAGATTTAAGAAAATTAATTAATCCATTCCAAGAAAAAGAAGATTTTAAAATACATTTAGAATTTGGAGAATTTTATTTAAAAAAATTCAAAAATGAAAAATATGAGATAGAACCAATACCTGTATTAGAAACACCATTATACAATTTGAAAGGAAATATTCGGGAAGTTAATATTCAAGACTTTATTAAAGATAATAAAGACATTCCTTCTTTCACTCTTAAATTGCTTAATTTAAAATTAAAACAAAATATAAACAAGATCATTATTTTTAAAGGAATCTACGAAAACTTATGGTCTAAAAAAACTTCTTCTGAAAAAATTTACAAAATAATTGATTTTGACATTGAAAAACATTTATACTGTGGTAAAATTGGTCTTGATTTCAGAGTTTTTGATAGAGAACCTGAAGCAATTGAGAAAGTTATTGAAAAAGGATTAAATGATAATTTAGAAGGGCAAAAATATACTGTTCCTGAAGTCAAGAAAATAATATCTCAATTTTCAGGAATTGGTATATTTAGGGGGGATTTTAGAATTCGACCTTATGGGGAAGAAGATAATGATTGGTTGGGGCTAGATAAAAGAAGGGTCGATGATCCTTCTCGTAAAATTGGTAGTAAACAAATTATAGGGTTTGTTAATATTTTACCTGAGGAAGAATCATATCTTGAAGAAAATAGTGCTAGGAACGGATTAAAGGAAAATAATCATTTTACTTTTTTAAAAGATAGTCTTAAGTGTGTATTAGGTGAATTTGAATCACTGAGGTATGATTATAGAGAAAGAACTGGAAAAAGCAGGACTGAAAAATCTACTGAGGATGTTATTCAGAAAGCATTATCTTTATCTAAAACGTTTAATAAATTATCAGGAAAACTTAAACAATTAAATATAGAAGAAAATAAGGCAAAATCAATAGAAAAAGTTTTTCAAGAGGAAGAGAAGAAGAGAGAAAAAGAAATTGATGAACTTAGAAAAATTATTGCTAAATATCAAGGGCAAGTTACTTTAGGAAAGATATTATCTCTTGTTCTTCATGAAGGGAGAAGACCTCTGTCATATATTAAGAATCAAATACCTCTTATGGATAAATCCATTAAAGAAACAGCTTTCAAAGATGATGATATAATTCTCAAATTAGATCTTGAAGGCTTATACAATAATGGAAACTTGTTGATAAATCTTTTCAATAAAATTGATCCTCTTTCTGTAAAGAAAAGAGGTAAGATGAAAGATTTTTCATTGAGTGAAGTTATTAATCATACAAATAGAATATTTCAAAACTCAATAGATAAATTAAAAATCAAAATCGAAAAAAAGATTGAAAATGACAAATTATTTGGTTGGAAAGAAGATTTTTTTATGATATTTGCAAATTTATTAGATAATTCTATTTATTGGTTTGAAAAATATCCTATTGAATCTTCTAAGATAATTATTAGTTCAATAATTGAAAATGGTAGAATAATAATATCTTATGTTGATAATGGGATTGGAATTGAAGAAGAAGCAATACGGCAAGAAAAAATATTCGAACCAGGTTATTCAACTAAACCTGAAGGGACTGGATTAGGTTTACCTATTGTAGGAGAAGCAGCATCAAGAAATGGTTACGAAATAAAAGCAGAATATCAAGAAAATGGAGCATCTTTTATATTAACTAAGGTAAAATGATGGAATTATTAATTGTTGAAGATGATGGGTCTCAGAGGCAAATCTATGAAAGAAGTGTAAATTCATTAACTGATTTAGAAATTAACTTAGAGTTTGCCAATACATATGAAGAAGCATTAGAAAAATTTCAAAATCTTAATCCAGATTGCATATTCATAGATATTAAATTATCTTCAGGAGATGTAGAGAATACAAAAGGTAATGATCTGTTTGAATTTATAAGCAGGTATAAGAGTTCAAAAATAATCCGAATTATTACTAGTCATGTTGGCGATATTGAGCCCGAAATAAAAGATTTAGTTAATAATACTCTTTTTAGAATACATGAAAGAACTGAATTACCTTTTGTTGATATTATTAAAGAAACTTATGAGATTTTTCATTCTCCTATTTATTCCTTGGTTAATGTGGATAGCGAACTATTGGAAAAGATAAGAACTATTTATTATACCCAGATAGATTCAATTATAAAGAATAAGGATGTTTTAAATGGATTAGAAAAACCAAGACTATTGAGATATGTTGCATCTAATTTATATGAATCCTTTTCAATCAATCAAATTAGCTTAGATGATGTTTATGATTGGGAAATGTTCTTTTGTCCGCCGATATTAAACTTTGTTTACACTGGAGATATAATTAAACAAAATGGATTTTCTAATTATTTTATTGTATTAAATCCACCATGTGATTTAACTCCACGAACAGATGGAACAACAAATGTGAATGAGTGTATTTTAGCTAAACTAGAAACTGTAGATTTAAGGCAATATGTAAACCGAGATGATCAAAAATTTACAGGTAAAGGCAATGAAATAATAAAAAATAAGGAGCAATCATATCATTTTATTCCACAAATTAAAGAGATTGGTCCTTTTCAAATAAATTTTAGAAAAATAAGCCATATAAACAAAGATTCAGTTAATTCAGAATATACTAGAATTGCATCAATTACGCCTGCATTTATGAAAGAAATATTACATAGATTTTCTGCATATTATTCCAGACAAGGACAACCAGATTTAGATTTAAGTCATCTTTTTAGTAAATATTCTGGATGAAATTTTTATTTATGATAAAATTTATACTAATCTCTTTATATTCTTTGAAAAAAGCATTAAGTGGTTTTTATAATATTATTAGCAAAACTCTCCCATTAAATTAAGAACTCCCTTCTATTTTTTAGAACTTAGCAATATCAACACAACCAATCCCTCAACCCCTCCCTTATCCGGACAAACAGCTTCCTGTGGCCTGCTGGTGTGGGATGCAAACCATCATCACTGAGGTCTTTCTCATCAAGCAAGTCAAAGGTGGGTATGAATTTGATGTTGTGCTCTTTTGCGAGGTCTGAGATGGCTTTGTCGTATCTTTCCAGATTTTCGTTCTTGTAGTATTTTCTTTTTTCTTTGATAAAAATAGGATTGATCTTTTCTTCATCTACTTTTGTTAATCCGATTATTATTATGTTGTTTGTATGCTTTTTGGCAATCTCAATCAGCTTTTCAAAATTATTGCAGGTATCTTTAAGACCTATCCTGAAATCATTCTTATCCATAAAGAACTGCGAATCATTTCCGCCTATTGTAATAATAATCCCTTCTGGCCTGCGGGCTTTACACTCTGGTTCAAACCTTTTTAAGAGATCAGACGTATCATCTGCTGATATGCCCAGGTTAAAGATAAAGATACCTTTCTTGAGGAGGTCTCTCTTTAGAAGGTCACACCATCCTCCTTCTGCAAAATCATTCAAGCCGCTTGTTATGCTTGCGCCAAAGACACATACTCTTTTCATTGTCTATTTGAATATATCTAATATCTATATAAACATTTCTAAGAATTACCAAGCATCAAGATTTATACAATATTCTTTAATCAAGAGGACATGCTGACAAGATCATATTTTCAAAACTGGTGTAATTTGGGCTTTTACGTAAACTATAATTATTAGGATCTCTTAAATCTGCAAATAATAATCGTGGACCTTTTGGCACAACACGATCCGCGCCATTTTGCATATATCTTCTAAAAACTTCTTGATCATTTGCTGTAATATACATTAATAATGGAGTTTTTCTGTTAGCAGAATAAGATCTAATATCACCCAGTAAATGCTCACCTGCTTCTTTCTTATCAATGGGGTACACTCCTTCTTTCAAAAGCATATCATCAATAATTATTCCATCATATTTTACTGTAATAACCTTTTGTCTTGCGTATGCCAAATCTATATGCTTACTATCACGTCTAAATGTATCAACATTAAATACATTTGATAAGAAATACAAATTCTCTTCTAATATTAAATTATCATCTTCAATCCATGCTATTTTAGGTTTTGAATCCATATATTTTTAAGATTAACATCTGATATATAATCTTTGGGATTGCTTGAATGCTACTCTCCTTTGTATTGTGATAACTCTTTAAATAATTCACGTACATCGCTGTCTAATCCTTCTTGTTTAACTGGTTCCAGCTCCCTATCCCAGAAATCAAAGACTTTAAAAATTGTATCACCTGCTTTAACAATTCCCAGATATCCTCCAATCAGTTCATTGTAATATTCAATAAAGACTGGAGATCCTTTCTCAATTATTGTCTTTGCCCTTTCTTTGTTCCAGACAGTATAATCTTCCTTTAGAATCGCATATGAATTGTCCTGCAGAGTCATAAGATTGGGATATGTGGTAGATTATATAAACGTTTGTTTAGGTTTTATTGAACCTATCACCAATCAACCCACTACCCCACAATTAAAACATACAACACCCTCAAAAATAAAAACCTTTATAAATAGACACTAACATCCTCTAATTAGAAATAGCCGAGGGGTATATATGAAAGTTCCAAAAATCACAAAGAGATATTGTCCTAAATGCAAGAAACATACTGACCAGAAGATTACGTCAGCAAAGAAAAGGACTGCTGGTTCAGCGCATCCTCTTGCGAAGTTCGCAAAAGTAAGGTCAGGCTTTGGAAAAGGTGTAGGAAACCTTGGAAGATACGGGTCAAGGCCTGCTATCAGCAAGTTCAAGATGACAGGAAAGAAGACAAGCAAAAAGACTGATTTCAGGTATGAATGCTCTGTGTGCAAGAAATCCACTGTGCAGAAGAAAGGGATCAGGTCAAAGAAGGTGGAGTTCAAATGAGACAGATAAAAGAACCTTTAAGCAGGTTCATCAAGATAAGATGCCCTAAATGCAAAAATGAGCAGATAATATTCGGCAAAAGCAGTACTACTGTCAAATGCCTTGTATGCGGAAAAGTCCTTGCTGAGCCTACAGGCGGAAAAAGCAAGGTCAAGGCAAGGATTCTTGAAGTGCTTGAATAAATTCTGATAATTATAAAATGCTTTATCGTAAGGAAGGATTTCCAGAGGAAGGAGAACTTGTAATGTGTACAGTCACAAGTGTTCAGTATAATTCTGTATTCGTTGTTCTTGATGAGTCTGGCAAGAGCGGCATGATACACATATCAGAGGTAAGCCCTGGAAGGATAAGGAATATCAGGGACTATGTTGTAGAGGGAAAAAAGGTTGTCTGCAAGGTTCTGAGAATCCATAGGGAGAGGGGCCATATAGACCTTTCTTTGAGGCGTGTCAGCGATGGCCAGAGAAGAAGGAAAGTCAACCAGCTAAAAAAAGAGCAGGTATGCGAAAAGATTCTGGAATTTGTTGCAAATAATCTCAAGACAGATCTAAAAAAGCTTTATAAGCCTATATTTGAGAAGGTCTCTGGCGAATATGAAGGACTCAGCGACTGCTTTATTGATATTGTTAAGGAAAAATATGATATCAAGAACCTTGGGCTTGACAAGAAGACAGAAGAGATGCTGGAGAATACTATCAGGCAGAGGATAAAACCTGAGATGGTGGAAATAAAAGGCGAGTTCAGTCTTGTGAGCTATGCTCCAAATGGTATGGAGATAGTAAAGAAGGCGCTTCAAAAAGGAGAAGAAATGGATGGTGATTTTATTATCCGTTACAAAGGGGCAGGCAAATATACTCTTGAGATCACAGCAGAGGATTATAAAGAAGCAGAAGATGTTCTTAGCAAAGTGACAAAGCCGGTCATTGATTATGTTGTTGAGAATGAAGGAGAGGCAAGCTTTACGCGTATTGATAAGAAGTAATTGTTCATAATGGCAAAACATATCTTTAAGTGCAGCGGTTGCGGAGAATATACTATGAAAGAGCTTCATGACTGCGGTTCTAAAGCTGTGCCTGTAAGGCCTCCCAAATACAGCCCCGAGGACAAGTACGGCAAATATCGCAGGGAAGCTAAAAAAGATCAGCTTAAGCAAAAGGGGTTATTATAATATGTGGAAGTTCACTGCTATTGGTAAAAAGCCAAAGTTAAAAGATCCTGTTTTTGTAGCTGGTCTTCCTGGTATAGGAAATGTAGGCAAGATTGCTGCTGATTTCCTTGTAGAGACTCTTGGAGCAAAAAAGATATACGATATATTCTCATATACTTTCCCAAATTCTGTTTTTGTCACAGAAAATAATCTTGTAGAGCTTATATCTTTATCACTATATTATAAAAAGGTAAATAAGCAGGATATCCTGTTTCTTGCAGGCGATATCCAGCCTACTGATGAGATAGCTAGTTATGAGTTTTGCGAAGATCTTCTTAAGATCCTGAAGAATGTTGGATGCAAGGAGATTATAACTATCGGTGGAATAGGGTTAGGAGAACTGCCAAAGAAACCAAAAGTATATATCACTGGCAACTCAAAGAAGATTGTTGCAAAGTACAAGGCAGGAACATCACTTAATGATAAGATTTATGGTGTAGTTGGTCCTATAATAGGAGTCTCTGGTCTTCTTTTAGGCATGGGCGCTAAAGTAGGTATACCTGCTGTGTGCATCCTTGCAGAGACTTTTGGGCATCCTATGTATCTTGGAGTAAAAGGAGCAAGGGAAATACTTAAAGTGCTTAATTCTAAGCTTAATATCAATATAAACTTTAAAAGCATGGATAAGGAGATAAAGGAGATGGAGTCAGAAATTCTAAGGCGTGTCAGTGAAATAGAGGATATTACGCAAAAGAAATCAAAAGGCGAGATTATGAATTATATTGGATAGTATCCCTAGATAACTTTACAGAAAATCACGACATTTGCACGCTGGGCAGGGCTCAAGGACATCATCTTCCCCAAGCGTTATTTCTTTCAGGCATCTTGTGCATAAGTAATAGCCTTCTCCTGGGATATTTCCTGCTTTATACATAAAATAGTTTTATGATTCTCCTTATTAAATACCTTTCGCAGATTTTGGGATAACTTTTACAGAATCAGGATAAACTTTTATAAAATTGTTAAAAACTAGAAAATTGCTAAATTGGATTCCTGAATCCGGTTCCTGCATATACTGCCTTTTCTCCCAGCTGTTCCTCAATCCTAAGCAGTTGGTTGTATTTTGCCAGCCTTTCGCTCCTGCACGGCGCTCCTGACTTTATCTGGCCTGATGCTATGCCTACTGCAAGGTCTGCGATAAAGCTGTCTTCTGTCTCTCCGCTCCTGTGGCTTACCATTATGCCCCATCCTGCTGATCTTGCAAGCTTTGCAGCATCTATTGCTTCTGATACAGACCCTATCTGGTTCATTTTCAATAGAAGAGCATTGCATGCTTTTTCTTTAACAGCTTTTTTAATCCTTTCAACATTTGTTACAAGAAGGTCATCTCCCACTATCTGGCAGCTGTTTCCTATTATCTTTGTGAGTTTTGCGTAGCTTGCAAAATCCTCCTGCTCAAATGGGTCTTCTATGCTGATAAGGCTGTGTTTTTGCGAAACTTCTACATATCTTGCTATAATCTCTTCTGAAGCAAGCTTTTTTCCTTCAATATTATATTTGCCGTCGCTGTAAAATTCAGAAGCAGCAGCATCAAGACCGATTGAGATCCTGCCTTCATAGCCGGCTTTTTTGATTGCTTTTTCAATCAGTTCTATGGGTTCTTCTATTGTTTCAAGAGGAGGGGCAAATCCTCCTTCATCTCCCACATTCACTGCATCAATCCCATATTTTTCTTTTATTATGCTCTTAAGATGATGGTATGTCTCAGTTCCCATCCTCAACGCTTCTTTGAATGAGCCTGCGTCTATAGGCAGGATCATGTATTCCTGTATGTCCAGCTTGTTTCCTGCATGCTTTCCTCCATTAATCACATTGAAGCCTGGTACAGGAAGGAGAAGTTTTTTGTTTTCTGCGAGATCAGCTATGTGCTGGTACAATGGCATTCCTTTGCACATTGCTGCTGCCTTGCATACAGCCATGCTGACAGCAAGAATAGCATTTGCCCCAAGCTTCTGCTTGTTCTTTGTGCCATCCATGTTTATCATCATATCATCAATCTTCTGCTGTTCTGCGCAGTCCATGCCTTTTATTGCAGAAGCAATCTTCTTATTTATATTATCAACAGCCTTTAGCACACCTTTTCCCATATATCGCTTCTTGTCCCCATCTCTCAGTTCCAAAGCTTCGTGAATCCCTGTAGATGCTCCGCTAGGCACAGCAGCCCTGGCAAGACCATATTCTGTAAGAACATCAACCTCAACAGTAGGATTACCTCTTGAATCCAGTATCTCTCTTGCTTTTATTGATTTGATTGCATATGTCATGAATATCACCTTATTCGATTGAATCATGGTGTTTTAGAATCAGATTGTTTAAATAAGTTTGGGTTACAGATTGGGGAGTGTTATCCTTTTCAAATCTCTTTCAATATTCCTGCGTTTCAAATCATATCCTCATTTCTTCTTTGTCTTGTAATTCTGCATTTGGAATTACTACGACCACTAGCTGCGCAAAGGAAAAGAAAGGTTTAGAGGGTATTTGAATTACGTGGGCTTGGCTTGCGAAGCAAGACAACTCACTTCGTTTGCCAGCTGGCGAAAGAGCTGCGACCATTAGCTTTGCAAGTGAAAAGAAAGGATTAGAATATATCTGGATTATCCTCTATAAAAATAGTGAAATCCATAAATGAAATCATATTCCATAAATGAAACTATATTTCAAAAATAAAAAGGTTTAAATAATCCATCCATATTAAGCTTGGATTATGGAGAATGCGCAGCTTTTACAGGAACTGTTTGACAGCAAGATACTGGCGATACTCAAGCTTTTCTTCAAGCATGCTGACAGGCAGTTCTATCTCCTTGAGATATCAAAGGAGTCTGGAGTGTCATCAGCCACTACTTTCAGGATAGTGAACAAGCTTGCGCAGTTTGGTGTTGTGGATCAGATAAAAGTCGCAAAATTTAAACTTTACAAGCTTAGCCAGAACGATAATGTCGAATTCCTGCAGAATTTCATCAGGGAAGATATACAGGTAATGAAGATGTTTATAAATAACATCAAGAGCATTGAGAATATAGAGGCAGTCATACTGCATGGAAAAGAGACTCCAAACAGGGCAAATGTGTTGATAATAGGAAATAATATTGATTCTGGAAAAATAAAATCTTTATGCTTATTTACCAGAGAGAAATATGATTTTACAATATCTTCTCTTACTCTTACAAGGGAGCAGTATGAACAGATGAGCCAGATGGGGCTTTATTCAGGCCAAAAAAAGATATTGCTTAAGAAATAGACTTCTTCTGTTTAAATTAAATAAATAAAAAAATAAAAAAGCCCTGGGTGGGCTAAAAGTTTTTGCCTTCATTTATATCTTTGGGGGTGGTAAAAATGAAGGCAAAGAAAATCACCTCTTTTTCCCAAGGAGTATTACCTGATGATCTCTATGCCCAGCTCATCTTCCATCATCTGTGACTCTACGCTTGCCTGCTTAGTGGACGACGATTTGTTCATGCTTCCAAGTATCCATGGTGACTGGACTCCAGTAATGATTGTCATGACTGTAATCCTGCCTTTCATGTCTTCGCCGATCCTTGCTCCCCAGATGACATTCGCATCTTCGTCAAGGCTTTCAGTTACAAGCTCTCCTATCTGATTAATGTCTTCAAGAGTCATGTCAGTTCCGCCAGAGATATGTATCAATGCTCCTGTGGCTCCTTCATAGCTTATGTCAAGAAGAGGATTGGATAATGCTCCTTTTACTGCTTCTTCTACCCTGTTGTTTGTATCTGAAGCTCCTACTCCTATCACTGCTACGCCGCCATTTGTCATTATAGCTTTTACGTCTGCATAGTCAAGGTTTACAAGTGATGGTACTGCTATTGTCTCAACTATACCTTTTATCATTGTTGATATAAGCTCGTTTGCTACTGCAAATGCCTGTTGTATAGGAAGATTGCCAGCGATCTGGACAAGTCTGTTATTGTCTATGACAATTACTGTATCGCTGTTCTTTCTTAGTTGCTGCAGTCCGAATTCAGCTTTGTCTACCCTTGCTCTTTCTATCTTGAATGGCATTGTTACAGTTCCTATTACGATTGCTCCTGCATCCTTTGCTACCTGCGCAATCAATGGAGCTGAACCTGTTCCTGTTCCTCCTCCCATTCCTGCGCATACAAAGACCATGTCTGCATCTTTTAGACTTTCTTTTATATCCAGTAGGTTTTCCTGAGCAGCTTCTGCTCCTTTCTCTGGAAATCCACCACATCCAAGGCCCCTTGTCACATCCTTGCCAAGCAGGAATTTCTTGTCTGCTTCAGTAATATTAAGGTGCTGCTGGTCTGTATTACATGCAATTATCTCAGCTCCTTTTATACCTTTTTTATACAGCCATGAAACCATATTGTTTCCAGCTCCTCCAGAGCCAATCACTTTTATGTTTGCCTGTCCTACTTCAAAGTTTGTGTTCATTTCTTCTGCCATTTGTTTTGCCTTTTCTACGATGAAATCCATTTTTTTTTACCCCACCTTTTTGTTTTTTTTGTAGATAATCCAACATATATTCTGGAAGTTATATTCCAAACAACCGAAATATTTATATGTTAGTATACTTTGTGTTATCTCTAAGAAAGTTTCTTGATTACTTGCGCCAACAGGTGATTGAGACCAGTGTTAAGTCAACTACAACTAGTATACGTCAATACGATGTTGTTTGAAACCAGAATCGATATGAAAATTGTTTTCCGCCAAAAAAACACGTTTTCAATATTAAATTTTTATAAACTAACTACTATATAAATATTTCTATAATCTATTATACTGTTTTGTAAAATATATCTTTTAGGATTGGTTATTGCTTAAGGGTTACTCTAAATCGGAAATCTTATATATCCCCTCATATCCAATGTAGTAAAATGTGTTTTGCTCCGCATATTTCATTGTCGATATTCATAATTGAATTTTTGTTAGCTATATTTTTCTTATTAAGGGACCCAAAAGATAATCTTAATAGGATTATTGCATTATTGTCTTTATTCTTAGGCCTTTATCAGCTTAATGAGTTTCTGATCTGCATTACTAATGTTAATCTATTTACAAAACTTTCTATGAGTATCTCTGCAGTCCTGCCGCCAATAGCAATCTCATATGCATTGATCATGTGGAGAAAGAGATTAAAATATTACTGGAATCTGCTTATATATTCTCCAGCTGTATTTTTTATCTTAATGTTTATCCTTTCAAACTATCTGAAGGTATCTGCAGTATGTATGACAGTATTCGTAGAATATCCTGATTTGGGTTTATTGGGTAAGTTTTATGCTTTGTATTATATTGCATATATCCTTGGAGCAGTAGCATTATTTTATTTTGCCTCATCAAAATTAAAAATAGTATACGAGAGAAGATTGTTTCATTTAGGTATGTTGGGAATGTTTATATTTACAGTACCTACATTCATATTTATATTATTCCTGCCTGAGATGTATGGTCAGTTCCCTAGTATTCTTTGCCAGTTTGCGCTTTTATTGGCAATAGAATTAGCTGTTGTGTTATGGTATAAAGAAAAACATAAAATAAAATATTATTTCGTGGTAAGTTCGTAATCTTCAGGTATCATGACATCCTCATTCTTTACACTGAAGAAGACTGTGTTCTGGTAAAGGTCAATGAATTCCTTGCCTTTTGATGCATCATACCACTGCACTTTCCATACTGCAGGATTGTATGTAAATATCCAGATATTTTTTGTTATGCCGTCAGCATCATCTTTGAATTCAATCTCTGTGCATTTCTTTCTTTCGCATGTTGTCTCTTCATTTATTATTTTAGCATTTGACAGGTTCTGTAGCAGCTGTGTCGGTGTCATGAAGTTATATTCACTGTAATTTACTTCCCAATATAATTTAGGCTTGTTTGGGCCGCAGTATGTCTTGTCAGTGCACCATACATAGGCTTTCTTTTTTGACCTGTCAATCAGCGCCTCGTTATGCAGTGTATTCTCCTTTAAGTCTCCCTTGTTCTCGTTGAATATTATATGAATCACATCGTCCTTTACAAAGTACTCGTCATTGCCAAAGAAATACTGGTAGTTTGTTATTGTTTCTGATTTTTCCATCAGTTCTTTTATCTTCTGTGGTATTGCTTTGTTTATGTCTGTCAGCTTTTCCTGCAATAATCCTTCAACTTCTTCTGTGGTCTCATCAGATCCTGCTGGAGTTACAGCCCCTTCTTTATGGTCTACAGAAGGCTCTATTATATCTTCTTCTACTGTAGCAGGATAAATCTCTCTTTTCTCTTGTTCATCTGCTCCAATCTGGTCTATAACCTTTTCTTCTCCGCATCCAGCTAATAGCGCCAATGCCAGTATAATCAATATGCTTAAAGCTGTTTTTTTCATAATTTCCATGAATATCACCCTTATTTCGAGTATAGGAGAATATTGTATTTAATATTTACTGTTTATTCAGTTACTTTTATAAATAATAGCTTTTTCTTCATGTATGATGCTATCAGATAAGGAAATCAAAAAACAGTTGAAGATAGAGGCAATGAAGAATCCTGATAAGTATTATGCTGTAAAAGTTCTCAAAAATAAAGGATTTATCCGAAAACAGTGCAAGTGCGGCATTTATTTCTGGACTGTGAACCAGGACCAGGATCATTGCGGGGATTCTGTATGCTCAGGCGGTTTCAGGTTTTTTAAGGATAATCCTGCAAAAAAGAAGCTTGGTTATATACAGGTATGGCAGGAGTTCTCAAAAATGTTCAAGAGTTTTGGATATACTCCTATAAACCGTTATCCTGTTGTCGCGAGATGGAATGAGACTACTGATTTCACAATGGCTTCAATTGCCGGATTTCAGCCTTATGTTGTATCTGGAGAGGTTGAGCCCCCTGCGGAGAAGCTTGTCATACCGCAGTTCTGCTTAAGATTCCCGGATATTGATAATGTGGGTATAACAGGAAGCCATATGACTGGTTTTGTTATGATAGGGCAGCATATGTTTGTTCCTGAAGATAAATGGGATCAGGACAAGGTGTTCTCAGACATACTTCAATGGCTGACAGACGGTCTTGGCCTTCCTTTGAGTGAGATAACATTTCATGAGGATGCATGGGCTGGAGGAGGAAACTCAGGGCCATGCATGGAGTTTTTTTCAAGGGGTGTTGAGATAGGCAACCAGGTATATATGCTCTATGAGGGAAGCGGCGAAGAGAGAAAAGAGCTTAAATTAAAGATACTTGATATGGGTATGGGTCAGGAAAGATGCGCATGGTTTACTCAGGCTACAAATACTATATATGAAGCTGTTTTTCCTACAGTTATAGAGAAACTGCTGAGCAGGACAGGAGCAGTATATGATGATAAGTTTATGAAAAAATATGCAATATATGCAGGCATGCTTAATCTTGATGAAGTTGAGGATATTGACAAGGCATGGAAGTATGTAGCAGATAAAGTTGGTATGGGTGTAGATGAGCTGAAGCAGAAAATAGGGCCAATGACAGGCATATTCTCAATAGCAGAGCATACGAGATCACTGCTGTTTGCGCTTAGCGATGGTGCGCTTCCAAGCAATGTTGGGGGAGGATATAATCTAAGGGTCCTGATAAGAAGAGCTTTGAGTTTTATTGACAGATTTGGGTGGGACATCAGGCTTGCTGAAGTCTGCAGGTGGCATGCAGAATATCTTAAACAGTTATTCCCTGAACTTATAGAGAATCTTGACCAGATAGACAAGATACTTGAAGTTGAAAGAAGTAAGTATGAGGCTACTAAGCAGAAGACAGAATCTATCGTCTCCAGGATTATTGAGAAAAATGAAAAGATAGATGAGGAAAAGCTTATCGAGCTGTATGATAGCGAGGGAATAAACCCGCAGCTTATAGCAGAAGAAGCTAAAAAATCAGGCAGGGAGATTGAGATTCCTGAGGATTTCTTTGCAAAAGTCGCAGAAAAACACGAAAGAAAAGAAAAGGAGCTTATTGCTGAAAAAAAGGAAAAGCTTGATATTGATATGATCCCTGGAACAGAGTTATTGTATTATAAAGGGGATGAGTTGACAGAATTTACTGCAAAAGCGCTGAAGATAATAGGAAAGAATGTTGTTCTTGATAAGACATTATTCTATCCCACAGGCGGAGGTCAGGTTTATGATAAGGGAACCATCAATAGCCAGGAGGTTGTAGAGGTATTTAAGCAGGGAGCTGTAATAGTGCATCTGCTTAAGGATAAGCCTTTGTTCAGTGAAGGAGAAGAAGTAGAGGGGATACTTGATTCTGAGAGAAGAAAGCAGCTTTCACAGCACCACAGCGCAACGCATATAGTGAATGCTGCTGCAAAAAGAGTGCTTGGCAGCCATATAAACCAGGCTGGCGCAAAAAAAACAGAGGAAAAAGCGCATCTTGATATAACCCATTACCAGTCCATAACTCCTGAAGAGCAGCAGGCAATTGAAGAAGAGGCAAATAGGATTGTTGAAGAGAAGATTCCTATATATAAGACTATAATGCCGCGTAGGGAGGCAGAGAGGAAATACGGTATGAGAATCTATCAGGGAGGAGCTGTGCCTGGAAAAGAAATAAGGATTGTCGAGATTCCGGAAGTGGATGTAGAGGCATGCGGAGGCACGCATCTTAATAATACATCAGATATAGGCAGAGTAAGGATAATCAAGACTACAAAAATCCAGGATGGGATTGTGAGGATAATATTCACTGCTGGAAAAGCTTCTGAAAAGCTTTCTGCGTATGAAGAGAATATATTGGGAGAAGCGGCAAAGCTTCTCAAGTGCGATTGTAATCAAGTGCCTGCAAGAGTTGAGGAACTATTTTCCTTATGGAAAAAGATAGTCAAGAAAAAGAAGGATATTGAGTTCAGATTGGTTTCTGAAGAAAGGTTTGAAGGCGATGCTCTTGCAAAAGCATGCGAAATGCTGAGAACGCAGTCAGAGCATTTTGTAAAGACAATAAGGAGATTTCTCGCGCAGATCGATGAGAAAAAAGCAGGAAAATAAATTATAATTGGAGGGAAAAAATGGAAATAAAAAATGGAAGCAAAGTCAAGGTCCATTATACCGGAACTCTTGATGATGGCAAGGTTTTTGATAGTTCTGAAGGAAAAGACCCGCTTGAATTTGAGATAGGATCAGGAAAACTGATAAAAGGATTTGATAATGCTCTTATAGGAATGAAAGATGGTGAGGAGAAAGAGATAAAGCTGACTCCTGACCAGGCGTATGGAGAGAGGAATGATCAGTTGATGCAAGAAGTGCCAAAAGAAGCATTGAAAGGAGATTTTGAGCCCAAGCCTGGCATGCAGCTTATGCTTAAGTCCCCAGAAGGCAAGCAGATGATTGCAACAATTGCCAAGGTTGAGGGTGATAAATTAACAATAGACATGAATCATCCATTAGCAGGCAAGACCCTGAATTTCAAGCTTAAGGTTGTAAGTATTGAATGATTGTTTTATTTTTATTACTTTTTTTTTAATTTCTTTGTCTAGTCCCTTATGGTAATCTTATTTATAGTAACTGGTTTAATTGGCTTATCCATTCTGTTACTCTCGACATTTCCAATCTCCTTCAGGACATCTTTGCCTTTTATCAATTGACCAAAGACAGCATGTTTGTTATCAAGCCACGGAG
>DAOVBM010000023.1 GCA_030670545.1 Candidatus Woesearchaeota archaeon | reverse complement strand
ATAGAAATAAGGACAAGGCTTGAGAATATTCCTGATGATGAGCTTCCTTTATTCGGGCTGAATCATAAGTTTATAAGGCCAGAGTGGATGATATTAACTGTACTTCCAATTCCTCCTGTGACAATGAGGCCTTCAATCACTCTTGAAAGCGGTGAGAGAAGTGAAGATGACCTTACACATAAGATGGGGGATATAGTAAGGATTAACCAGAGGCTTTTTGAGAATATAAATGCAGGCGCGCCTGAGATAATAATTGAAGATCTTTGGGACCTGCTGCAGTATCATATTACAACATTCTTTGATAACAACATTGCGCAGCTTCCTCCTGCAAGGCACAGGAGTGGACAGCCTTTGAAGACTATAACTGAAAGAATAACAAGCAAGCAGGGAAGGATAAGGCATAATCTTGCTGGAAAAAGGACTAATTTCTCAGGTAGGACAGTAATCAGCCCAGACCCAAAGATTGCCATAAACGAAGTCGGCGTTCCGCAAGAGATTGCAGTGAAGCTTACTGTTCCTGAGAGAGTAAATGAGTGGAACATGGCATATCTCAAAAGATTTGTCGAGAACGGTCCTGATAAATACCCTGGAGCTAATTATGTAATAAGACCTGACGGAAGGAAAAAAAAGATAACAGAAGAGACAAAAGAAGCATCTCTTGAAGAGATACAGCCAGGATACACTGTAGAAAGGCATCTTCTTGATGGAGATATAGCAATCTTTAACAGACAGCCAAGCCTTCACAGAATGAGCATGATGTGCCATTATATAAAAGTTCTTCCTGGAAGGACACTTAGGCTTAATCCCTCTGTATGTCATCCTTACAATGCAGACTTTGATGGGGATGAAATGAATCTTCATATTCCTCAGACAGAGGAAGCCAGGGCTGAAGCAGAGGAGCTTATGCTTGTCGAGAAACAAGTAATCTCCCCTCGTTATGGCCTGAGTGTCATCGGCTGTATTCAGGACTCGATAAGCGGAAATTTTGTTCTTACAAGCGAGATGGAATTTGCAAGACAGGAAGCAGTAGATATGCTGTATTCAATAGGTTTCAATGACTTTTCAAGGCTTCCTAATAAAGAAAAAATCTCAGGCAAAGAAGTATTCAGCATGGTTCTTCCTGCAGATTTTAATTATACCGGCAGATCCAAATCATGCATCACGCCATCATCCATATGTAAAGATTGCGAAAAATATAGCAAGAAAAAATGCAGTGTAGATGGGCTTGTTGAAATAAAGAAAGGCCAGCTAGTCTCAGGTGTGATGGATTCTGCAAACCTTGGAGAAGGGAAAGGTCTCATGTTGAGGCAGATCCAGAAAATATATGGCAATTCTGAGAATGTAAAGATACTTGAAAGGATAATGAGGCTGGGAATAGCAGCACTGATGAAAAGAGGGTTCACTACAGGCATAGAAGATTCTGACATTTCAGATTCAGCAAGGCAGAAAGTTGAGGATATACAATCTGATGCTGAAGCAAAGGTTGACAAGCTTATTGAGATGTACAATAATAATGAGCTTGAGACATTCCCTGGCAAGACTGCGGAAGATACCCTTGAACTCAAGATTCTTGAAGTGCTGAACAAGGCAAGGAACAAAGCAGGACAGGTTGTACAGGATTATTCAGATATAGGTAATCATACAATAATCATGGCAAAAAGTGGGGCAAGAGGGGGACCTATCAATCTTGCGCAGATGGCTGCATGCGTAGGTCAGCAGGCTATGAGAGGCAAGAGGATAGAGAAAGGATATGAAAAAAGGACATTATCAGCTTTCAGAAGAGGCGACTTAAGCCCCAAATCAAGAGGATTCATAAGGGATGGGTTTAAGAAAGGCCTAAAGCCGTGGGAATTCTTCTTTATGGCTATGACAGGAAGGGACAGCCTGATGGATACTGCATTGAGAACCCCAAAATCTGGATACCTCTACAGAAGGCTTGCAAATGCAATGCAGGACATAAGGGTTGAATATGACGGTACTGTAAGAGATTCAAGAAGTAGCATAATTCAGTTTAAATATGGAGAAGACAGCATTGATGTATCAAAATCTGAGAAAGGCTCAATCAATGTCAAGAAAATAATTGAATCAATTGTTTAAAGGTGTAAAATGGCAGATATTTACAAAGAATTTGAAGATAAGATACCAAACAAGATTTTGGATGATGTTAAGGCGAATCTTCCAGGCAGCATAAGTCAGGCAAAGCTTAGGGCAATTCTTGAAGCTGTGGAAGATGAATATAAAAATACCCAGGTAGAAGCTGGCGAAAGCGTTGGACTGGTAAGCGCAGAATCTATTGGAGAGCCAGGCACGCAGATGACTCTGGATACATTTCATCTGGCAGGAGTCTCTGAAATGAACGTCACTATGGGGCTTCCAAGGATAATTGAGATTCTTGACGCAAGAAAGACAATCAAGACTCCAATGATGGAGATATATCTCAAAAGCCCATACAATAAAGGTAAGGATATCAGGCAGATAGCTCTCTCTGTGAAAGAGACAAAACTTGGAGAGATTGTAGAGGAATTCAATATAAATATTGTTGACTTATGTGTAGAAGTAAAGCTTAATGCAAAAAAGATGAAAGATATTTCTATCACTCATGCGCAGGTTGTCAAGGCACTGAGCAAGATAACGAAAGGGATAGTCAAAGACAAGAAAGACCAGATCATAGTAAAGCTCAAGGGAAAGGATGTTAGTCTTAATGCTGTTTTTAAGCTTAAGGAAAACCTGAAAAAAATCTATATAAAGGGTATAAAAGGAGTATCGCAGGTGCTTCCAGTCAAGAGAGAAAATGAATTCATAATCGTGACAGCAGGATCAAATCTTAAGGATGTGCTGAAACTTGATTTTGCAGACTTGACAAGAACAGTATCAAATGATCTTTATGAAGTGGAGAAAGTTCTTGGTATAGAAGCTGTAAGGCAGGCCATAATCAGTGAAGTATTCAAAGTCATTGAGTCGCAGGGGCTGAATGTGGATGTCAGGCATATCATGCTGGTCGCAGATACAATGTGTGAATCAGGGAGTATCAAGGGTATCACAAGATATGGTGTTGTGAGCGAGAAAGCAAGCGTTTTGGCAAGGGCAAGTTTCGAGACTCCTATCAAGCATATAATGGATGCTGCTCTTGTAGGGGAGATAGATAAGCTTGACTCAGTTGTCGAGAACGTAATGCTTAACCAGCCAGTACCTGTCGGGACTGGGCTTCCAGGTCTTGTAACAAAAGTAGTGAAACAAGTGAAGAAGTGAGGATATAAAAATGGCAAAAAAACTAACTGTAGATAAAAACATAGCGCTTATCAATAAAGGAATTGAAGATAATAAAGTAGTTATTGGAACAGACAAAACTCTCAAGGAACTGAAAAACGGCAACCTCTCAAAGGTTTATATAACCTCAAATTGCGCTGATGATGTCAAGAGTGACCTTGATAATTATGGAAAACTTTTAGGCACAGACATAATCCATCTGCCTTACCCCAATGATGAGTTTGCAGTGATGTGCAAGAAGCCTTTCTCTATTTCTGTTCTGGGCATTATGAAAGAATGACTAAAATAAAATATGACCTGGAGCTGATTAAATTCATTACTCTGTTTGAGAATATTACAAGGTCAAAAGTAAAGGATTTGATAAAAAGAGAGGATAATCTCATATATATAGTCCAACAGGGAGAGATTGGAAAGGCAATAGGCAAGAAAGCGTCAAACATCATAAAGCTTGAAAGAATATTAAACAAAAAGGTAAGGGTTATCGAATTCAGTGATGACCTTGAGAAGTTCATAAGAAATGTAATAATGCCTCTTAGAGTGCAGCAGATAGATATTGTTGACAAGATAGCCACAATAAAAAGCCCAGATTCACGTACAAGAGGACTTCTCATAGGAAGGGCGGCAGTTAATTTAAGGAATTTTGAGAGCATAATCAAGAGATTCTTTGAGATTGATGAGATAAAGGTTGTTTGATCAAAACTTTTCTGCGAAAATTTTGAAAATTCATAAGGTAAATGAACCCTATTCAGAGAAGTGTGATTTTTGACATAGAATTATAAAGGTTTTAGTAAAGCATAAGTTTTGTGAGCTAAATCCTCAGCATCATAAACTTTATCTCCTGTTAATTCTTTTAGTAGGGTTGTTAATTTGCTTATTTTTTTATCCTCTTTGAAGACACAAGCATAGATTGTATTTTTTAATTCAGGAATGGGAGTGGAACAATTATAATTTTTGTTGTACAACATAGCAACCAAATTATTCTTCTCAAAAATCATCCAATAGTCCTTCTCCTCTTCTGAAGATAAACTATTATATGGGATAACCTCAACATCCTTTATTTGATCCAGTTTTTTTATAACTTCACTATTAGTTAGCATTTTAGTATGAAAGTTTATTAAAGTTTATAAATCTTTTGGTTTGTAACTACTTTTTAGAAGTGACTTTAAATCATTCATCTAAATTTTAAAAAATCTTTCGATACTTAGTATGCCACTAGTCTATGATTGAGGGTGGTTGCTAATTTTTGATCTATCGAACAATTTAAGTTTAAGAAAAGAAGATTATTTATCTCTCCATCTTTTAAAAATATCCATTATCTCCCTGTCTGCAGCTATCCTGTATTTTTTGTGAGATACATCAAACATGTGATATGCAGGATCAACAAAAATATATCCTTTCTCTACATCAACTCCTGCGCATGCATGATGCACCTTGTCTCCTTTATAATCCCTGTCAACTATCACAAAGTCTGATTTCAGTCCTATGCTTCTCGCCATTGTGACATAAAGAAAAGCCATCTCCCCGCATACGCCCTGCTTATTCCTGAACACTTCCTGGCCTGTTGAATATCCTTTCCATCTTTTTGAGTCTCCATAAGTGATATTGCTCTGGAACCAGTCGAACAGCTTTTTTGCCTTAGAATCAGAATTGTGGCAGTTCCTTGTTTCTTTCTTTATGATTCTCATTACATCTGCATTAAGGCCGAATGGGTTTTCTATAGAAGCGTCATTAATATATACATAGTAATCGCTGTTTATTAAGTTGAGATTAAGCTTTGTCTGATCCAGCCTCTGTCTTTGCTTCTGTTTTATGTCTAAGACTACTGTGCCTATTCTTCTTTCATAAGCAGGAGAATAGGAAGATGTAATCTGGCTCTGATTTCTTGCAGCTGCTTTCTTTTTGATATCAGTTTTTATTCTGTCAACAAGGCTATTATTTCTGTGGTATGATATAACACTGGCCTTTCTCCTGTTGTCAAGCCTTATGCTGGAAAGAAGGCTGCTTATATCTCCTGCTCTCATAGGCAATCAACTTTCTTGCAGCATCTTATCAGTGAGCATATGCTGTTTGTAATCTATAGCCATCGCACTTTCTACCAGCTTTCTCAGGCTGTAATTGCTGGATTCTATCATCTTTACATTATCATTATTGTAAGATAATTCCTGGATTCCCCTAACCCCTGATATGAATTCATCATTAAGCTGCCTGTTTTGTTCTGAAAGCACATCAAGCCCCTGGCTTACAGCTGCTGATGCATATACAAGATTTTTGGTTTGCGAAAAAACTTTCTGATTATCAACCAGTGTATCTCCTATCTGCTTTGTGATTACTACAAGATTGCCTGCATTGTTCAGTGATATTCTAAACAAAGATTCCATATAATGAAGATTCTCCTTGTGCCTTGAAGTGCCTAGATAATTCTGTTTCACTATATTATATCTTCCATATGCCTCATCAAGATCCCTTTCAAGCCTGACAACATCCCTCTCTATAGAGAAATACTTATCATCAAAAGGATTCATAGCACTGAACTTTTCTTTTTTCTCATTAAGCTGGTCAATCAATCCAGGGAGATTTTTCTCAAGCTTTCTTAGCTCATTAAAATAGCTCTCTGAATTGCTTATAATGGTATTGTGCCTGTCTTTTATAGTCTCAAGTTCGTTGCTGCTGTTCATAACTATAGCGCCAAGAAGCTGGTTCAGGCAGCTTACATTATATATCTGCTTGTCAAAAATATCAATGCTGGAATACTGTGGATTATTGATTCCTGCAACTTTCATGATTGAATCATAGGATTTAATCATCAGGCTCTGGAGCCCTTTTGCATCTGCCCTTTTTCTTATCTTTTCAAATTCTCTTTGCACTGTATTTATTTCTACCACAACCTTTTCTATATCTTGGTATCCTATAGAGATATCAGGCTGCTTTTGTATAGGCTGCTTTACTGTATTAAAATATTGCTTCACTATTGTGTTGCCAGTATGTTCTGTAATAAGTTTTGCTGCATCAGCAGCTTTGGCAGAAGTCTTGCGTGACCTGTTCTTATTCCTCATATCTTCTTTTATCTTTTCAGTTATGTCCATTATTATCACCGTCCAATCTTTTCTTCAATGCCTTTAGGCAGGATGTTTGCTTTTGATAAATCCACAATATATGGCACCATTTTTTCATTCTCTATCTTATACATAAGGGAGTAGCCGCTTCTTGCAGGGGATTTGATAGCATTTTCTATTGTCGTATCCTGCCCTCTTTCGCAGCCTTTATAGAAGCCTATGCTTCCAGCTATCAGCGCTATTGTAACATATTTCATTATCGCGCTTCCTAATGTGTCTATCTCCAGCAATGCCATATTTATTTCTCCAATCTTTCCATTAAGTAATCCATCTGTTTTTCCTTTACAATATTCTCTATTATATCCTCGCTGTAGGGGATAAGGAGGTTATTTTTGAAATCAATGATGTATTTATTCCCATATTGCGGATGCTTCACAACAGATGTATTGGCAGTCATCCTCTCCAGCCTTGATTCTTTTACATACCTGATATCATTATCAAGGCATGATATGCATGAGCCAATTTTGATTCCCAATGCAAACGGTATTATGTAGCGGATGTATTTTATCAGCTGATACATATAATTCAACTCTTTATGTAATCTAATCTGCGAACATTTCCTTGACTTTATCTTTTGCATTGATCGCTTTTTCCTTTAGCCCATGGTAAGCATTCTTCATCTTATTCTTGTATGTCCTGAGCATTCTTGTCTCCTGATATTTCAATGCATCAAAGCCCAGATAATCAAGCAGCTCAGGTTTCTGTTCTATTTTTTGCTTAACTGCATTAAACATTTCCATGTCAGTCTGATGGCTGAATTCTGCACCAGCATCCATTACAATCTTTATTCCTCTGTATGCCATTCTGTCAGCAAATTCAGGATATTCTCTTATGTCATCTACTATCTGGTTCAGCCTGAATTCCAGGCTTTCAGGAGAGTTTATAGAACACACTGTATGAATCCTCGGCTTCCAGTAATCAGTATTTCTTAAATATTCAAGAGATGTTCCGCCTATGACCAGAACAGCTGCGCCAATCGCAGCATACATTTTTATGCTGCTCTTATCTTTATTAGCTTCGCTCTTCTTGGCTATTTTGCCATTGTTGCTTTCATCCTTTAATCTGATATATTTTACCATATCAGACAAAGATGAAGGGGTTTTAAAATGAGTTGCGGTAAAAAAACATGTGATTTTGCGGAGGATTCGGAAATCATTTAACAGTATATACAAAAATCAGAAAAAGGTAAATTATTGTTCACTGATTAATTTTTCAATACATTTTAAACTATAAAGAAAATGATCATAAGATTCCAGCAATGAACTTTTGTATAGATTTGCAGATGGACTAAAAACCATTGTTGAATGTTTTGTTCCATATGCAGCATAAATTATATTTGGAAATCTTTCTTTCAAAAAGCGAAAATCTTTAAGTGTTTTATGGTGGATTATAACATGAGAGTATTTTCCAATTTTAAGTTCTTTAAATGCTTCTAAAACATTTTTTACTAATTTAGATTCATACTGAAACATATTTTGTATAGAATCACAAATGTTTTTTCCTATTAATACATTATGTTCTTCTGGATTTTCTAAGAATAATAGCGCCATAATATGAGATATGTTAGATTCTTTAAAAATTTATCTGCGCGCAGATATATCACATCCCAGAAATCCTTCTCTCTTTATGTCCTCTATAATATGTATCTTTTGCATATCCTCAATCCCAAACTTCTCAAGCTCTTCAATAAAATCATGCATGTCTTTCATGTTTTTGAATACTGTTTCAGCAAAAAAATTATAACTGCCTTCTGTTCTTAATAATGAATTGATGTTCTGGTTGCTTATCAGGAAATCCTGCATGCCTTGCTTGTCATTGCACTTCAGGGCAAAGCTTGTCATTATGCTGTATCCCATGTTCCTGAAATCAAGGAGTGATGTGTGTTTCATTATGCCCCTGTCCCTAAGCCTTTTCTCGATATTTGAGACAGTCAGTTTATGTATCCCTGTTTTTCTGGCAATGGATGTAAACCTCTGTCTTGAGTCCTGCCTTAAGTGCGACAATACCTCAATTTCATTTTTATTAAGCATAATCAGTATGATTGAGGAGTTCTTTATATGTGTTTGTCAAGAAAATCCGGCAAATATTTAGGATTTCCAGAAAATGACTCTAGAGTAGAAACAAAAAATCATTCAATTCTTACTTCTTTTCCTACTGCCTGTCCAGGCATGCCTGTTTCAAAAATAACGCGAACAGCTCCTGAGTTGCCGTGAGCTGACCTGATTTCTCCTTTTATCTCTTTTTTTGCAGGGCTTGTCCATACAGCTTTTTTTCCTATAAGCTTTGATGCATCATCTCTTGTTGAAACACCTTCAATATGAATTATCATATGGTTCCCATAGGTAGTATGCCTGTTCTGCCTGAAATTTGATATTACTGCTTTCATATCCATATGTGAGTTATCATCTATTTATAAAGCTTTTTGTTTGGGGTAGGTAATAAGTCTCCTATTCTTAGAGCAGTAGCATCATCAGGTCAAAACTCCTTCTATTTTTACGTCCTGCTCGTCGCTGGGGGTTGTCCCTTACGGGGAAGCAGAGCCTTATAAAAACTCATAATGAGTTTTGAAGATGCTACTGCTCTTTTATTATATGACTTATTACATGCTGTTTGGCTCAGATTTCCTGGGTTATCTTGTCATAAAATTCACTTATCTGCTTTATTGCTTCTTCTATATCATCACTATTTACCTTAATATCATAATCATAGCTTCTCTTATTATGTATATAGTTCCGATCATAATATTCTATCAGCAGGTATTCAATGAATTTGTCATATTCTTTTGCATCAAGCCAGCCTCTCAGCATCTCTACATTCTTTTTTCCGATTCTTCCTGCAAGAGAGCCTGTAACTTCATGCAGCTGCTCTATTGATTCTTTGTTTGAGAAATATTCCTTTCTTGTTGCAGCAACTCTTGCCTTTATGCCTGCTTTTACATTTACTTTTATATCATTCTCAATCTTCCTGCTTATGAACTTTGGCAGGAAAACATTGCCTATCTTGTTTGATTCCCCTTCTATAATAATATATTTCTTATCCCTGAGCCTCTCAAGTTCATGATAGAGCAGTATTGAGAACATCTTCTGGGATCTCGGTTTCAGGTTGACTGCGCCGTATACAGATGCCCTATGTTGCGCAAGACCCTCAAGGTCTATCACTGGCAGATCTTTTTTTATCAGCTTGTGAAGAATCTCTGTCTTCCTTGTTCCTGTATTTCCGAACAGGACAATGAACTTTGGGTCATAGCTTTTTTCAAACCTTTCAATACCTTTCCATACAATATCATTCATGTATGATTTGAATCCTCCTTCCAACTGGACTGCGCTTATCCTAAACAACTTGAGAAGATTGACGACAATTCTGCTCCGCATACCGCCCCGCCAGCAGTATATAATTATATTTTTATCTTTGATATCCTTGAATCTCTCTATGAATTCATTGACAACAGGCTCAAAAAAATCCCACCCTTTCTCTATTGCAGCTTCTGATGACTTCTGCTTATAGATTGCGCCTATGATATGTCTCTGGTAATCTGACATCAATGGTATGTTTATTGCATCCCTTATATGCGCTTCCTCATATTCTTTTGGTGTCCGTACATCTATAAATAAAGTATTTTTCTGCCCAAGGGCTTTGCCTATACTTATGATCTTGCATTCTGCTTTTTCTAGTCTTAAATTCCTGAAATTTTGCTCCATTGTAAATATTAATTCTTTTTTTCGAATTCAATCTCTTCTACGATAAGCTCAGCGCAATTTTTTGATTCCTCTTTTATATTATATAAGACTATCTTTAATCTCTCTTTGAACATGGGCGCATCGAGCACTAATGATTCAAATTCTCCACCTTCTCCAGTGATATTTATATTATTCTTCTTGTTTAACACAATAAGTTTTTCTAAGTCTTCTATTGTTACTCTTTTTCCAAGCCAGCTTTTGTCAAGGCCGTCTGCAGCGACTTTTGTGATTATGAATTCATATCCTCCATTAATAAGATTTCTCATCTCTATTTCCTGATCCATGTGCCATAATGGAGAATATACCTTTAGATTTAGCTCATCGCATATCTTTTCGATTCTTTTTCTTTGATAATTAGAATAAATCGCTCCGCTGATTACCCCCTGGATGCCATATCTTTCCTTTGCTTTGGAGATTGCTGCTTTTAGGTCTTCTAATTCTTTTTCTTTTGCTCCATCTGTCTTATGCATGAGTAGGGGTATGCCCAGCGCTTTTGATTGGTATTTTGTAATGGAGATTGTAGGCGTGTGAAACATAAAAGAGTCCTTGTTTTCGCTTTCTATTGAAATAAGGCATGTAATTTCGTAATTTAGCCTGTTTTGTATATGCATAGCATAAATGCAATCTTTTCCTGAGCTGAAAAGAACGCCAAGCTTGAGGTTTTTTCTGCCGTAAATGTCTAATAGCAATTTGCCTTTAAAAGATTCATTCTGTTCCTTGACGATTTGCGAGAGAATCTTGCTTATTCCACTGCTGTATTGCGCAGCATTTCGTTTTAGCGAGCTGAGCTCTTTTGGCAATCCTAATTCAACTGCAATTTCTCTTAATAGTAATTTAGGTGTCTCAGAATATTTGTAATTATCAGGAATTCTTAGTATTGATCTAATTAATTGTTTGTCAAGGTAAGGCAGCCTGAGTTCGATGTTATTTGCCATTGAAAGCACATCATCCCTATAAAGGTCCCTTTCATAAATTCTTCTTAAGCTTGATAATGTATCCTCATTAATTCCTTTGTACATCCTCATTCTTTTATATCCCCAAAATATGTCGTCTGCACCGACTCCTGAGAATATGACCTTAATCCCGCCTTCCTTTGCTTTCTTTAGCGCAAGATACATGACCATACCAACTTCTACCTTGACTGGGTCTGATGATTCAATCAGGCTTATAACATTCGGTAGCTCTTTTCTAACTAAGTCTTTATTCACCTCAACTATTTTTAAATCAAAATCCAATAGCTGCGCGATTCTTTTTGCATTTTTGATTTCGTCTGTCTTTTTATCAGAAACAGTCATATAAGCTGTAAAATCAATATCTCTCTTTTTAAGCATAAATGCAAGCAGCGTCGAGTCTATACCTCCAGAGAACAATAATCCCATCTTTCTGTCAGGCATTCTTTTGTCAACAGATTTTTCAAGCAGGGCTTTGAGCTTTTTTTTGGCTGAATTGATGTCTATCTCTTCAGCGCTAGATGTTATCTCGAAAAAATGCTGGTTGAGTAATTGTAGGATATTTTTTTGATTATCGTAAAGAATTATTTTTCTTGGATTCAGCTCTTCAGGAGCGGTATTCTCATCTTCTATTGCTTTTTTTTCAGATGCAAATACCATGGATTTGCCAGACATATAAAACCAAAGAGGCTTTTCTCCAATAATATCTCGTGCGATCAGAGTATATTTGTTTCTCCTGTTATAGATAAAAAAAGCAAATACCCCATCTAGTTCCCTTAACGCATCGTTTAGTGTTTTTTCGTTGATATCTTTAATCTTTTTGTCTTTGAGAAATAGGATAAGGAGATCTAACAACAATTCTGCATCGTTTTTTGAATCCATGCTATGCTTCTTTGCTAAATCTTTCCAGTTGTATATCTCGCAGTTTGCTCCGAATATAAAATCTCCTTTAATAAGAGGCTGAGGCATATTTCCAACTACTGAATGAAGTGCATGGCCGAAACATAGCTTATCCTCTTCATAAAAGTCTGTTCCATCTATTCCTCTATAGATTATCCTGCTTAGGCACTTTCTTGCCTTTTCTCCTGCATTATTCCTGTTTAATACGCCAATTATCCCGCACATAATAGCTCGTAAGTATAGAAGTAAATATATAGTTTTTTATTAATATGTGGAATAACCTGACTTTTAACAATAATTCTTGCTTCGTAAGTTATTTGAATCAATTCTTATAACCTTTGAAAAACCAACAATTCACAAATCAGGTATAGGCATTACTCTCAGATACGAAAGACATTATCAAGTATATGTGAAGTATAGAAAGTAATCTTCTTTTGAGAGAAAGGACTGTTGGTATACATGTAGTAAAAGATTTAAATGAACAGAATCTTTGAATTTAAAATGGAATGCCAAAAACAATCAAATATGGAGAACTGCACCTGTACTTTTGAATGCGAGAAAAAGGGGATATGCTGCGAATGCCTGTATTATCATCTGAGCCAGAACCAGCTGCCAGCATGCTGCTTTCCTGATGATATAGCTTCAACTCATGAAAGAAGCTTCAGGAAGTTTGTTGAGCTGCATAAAGACTTATTGGATTAAGTCTAAATTATATGTTTAGAGAATCAAAACCTTTATAAGTTAGTTTATAACTCAATAGAACTAAATTAAGTTCACTATCACTGAGTTTAAACATATGGGGGGATACAATGTATTTTGAAGAACTAAACACAATCTTTCTGCTGAATTTTGCAGCAGTCGCTCTGTTGTCATTATGCTTTGCAGGACTTCTTGCAAAGGTAGTGCTGAGCGCAGGAAAAGGCAATAAAGAGATGCAAAAGATATCAAATGCCATCAGGGAAGGAGCTATGGCATATATGAACAGGCAGTACAGGACCATAGCAGTGTTTGCTGTATTGATATTTGTAGCATTATACTATCTTATAAACTGGCAGACAGCAATAGGCTTTATAACAGGAGCTTTCCTTTCAGGCCTTGCAGGATATATAGGCATGAGCATATCTGTAAGAGCTAATGTAAGGACAGCGCACATGGCAAATAAGGGCCTTGATGCAGCTTTGAATACAGCATTCAAAGGCGGCGCTGTGACTGGGCTTTCTATTGTAGGACTTAGCCTTTTTGGTGTTGTCGGATTCTATATGTGGTTCCAATCTACCTCCTTGATAATAGGATTTGGATTTGGAGCATCGCTCATAAGCCTGTTCGCAAGGGTAGGTGGAGGAATATTCACAAAAGCTGCTGACGTAGGAGCTGACCTGGTTGGAAAGATAGAGAAGAATATACCTGAAGACGATCCAAGGAATCCTGCAGTCATAGCTGATAATGTTGGCGATAATGTTGGAGACTGCGCAGGGATGGGAGCAGATTTGTTTGAAACATATGCAGTCACAATGATTGCAGCTATGCTTTTTGGAGAGATAATCCAGCCAGCAGGCACAAAACTTGTGCTGTTTCCGCTTATGCTCGGATCTATAGCAATCTTATCATCAATCATAGCAATCTTTTTTGTAAAGCTTGGGAAATCAAAAAATATTATGAATGCGCTCTACAAAGGGCTTACAGCAGCTACTCTGTTGTCAGCAGCAGGATTCTATGCAGCTACAAAGATATTTGCATTAGACATGACACTCTTTTACGCATCACTTGTCGGTCTTTCAGTGACTGTTGTAATAACTATAATCACTGACTATTACACATCAACAAAATACAGGCCAGTAAGGTCTATAGCAAAGGCTTCAGAGACTGGAGCAGGAACAAACCTGATTTCCGGCCTTGCAGTAGGTATGCAGAGCACAGTATTCCCTCTGTTGATGATAGTTGCAGCAATGCTATCAGCATACTTCCTTCTTGGTGGAGGCGTAATGGGAATATATGGCATAGCAATCGCTGCCGTAGCAATGCTGTCTACTACAGGGATAATCGTAGCTATTGACTCATACGGACCTATAACTGATAATGCAGGCGGAATAGCTGAGATGTCAAAACTTGACAAGAATGTCAGAAAGATAACTGACCAGCTTGATGCAGTAGGAAACACTACAAAAGCTATCACAAAAGGATATGCCATTGGCTCAGCAGGTCTTGCAGCTCTTGTGCTTTTTGCAGCATACACAGAAGAAGTCATGAAGGCAATGGATATGACAGGCGTTACTGTTAAATTGTCTCTTCTGATTTCAGACCCTATCGTGCTTGCAGGACTGTTCATAGGAGCAATGCTTCCTTTCATATTCTCAGCATCATGCATGAGGTCTGTCGGAAAAGCAGCTCACAGTGTTGTCAAAGAAGTAAGAAGGCAGTTCAGGCAGATACCAGGCTTAATGGAAGGCAAAGCAAAGCCTGAATATGGCAAGTGCGTTGATATAGTTACAAAGGCAGCTTTGAGGGAGATGATATTCCCTGCAGTACTCGCAGTGCTTTCACCTCTTGTTGTAGGCCTTGTATTAGGTCCTTCTGCTCTTGCAGGGCTTCTTATGGGCTCTATAATGTCAGGTCTGCTTGTAGCAATATTCATGACAACAGGTGGAGCATCATGGGACAATGCAAAGAAGCTTATTGAGGAAGGCAAATATGGCGGCAAAGGTTCAGATGCCCATAAGGCAGCTGTTGTAGGCGATACAGTAGGAGATCCTTTCAAGGACACAGCAGGACCAGCATTGAATGCATTGATAAAAGTGCTTAATACTTTTTCATTGCTGTTTGCAGTGTTTATTGTTAAGTACCACGCTGTTATTGTCGAGTTCCTTAAGGGACTGCTTTGATTTTTTATTTTTCTTATAATTTATAAACTTTTTCTGATTATCGAAAATTTCGCAAGAAATTTTATTGGGGTTTAATACTTAGTATACCACCAGTCTGCGACTGGTGGATTATATTGTGGTATACTAAGTCCCAAAATTATCAACCCGAGCCTGAAAGGCGAGTATGCCATCAGTCTGTGACTTGTGGTGGTTGCTAATTTTTGATACCCCTCACTTCAGTGCGAAATTTTGGATTCAAAAAATTTGATAATCTATAATGCAAATCCGTAATACCCTTCCATTTATGGTAGGGATAGGATTTGCTATCAATAAATTGTCAAATTTTTGTTATCTTCACTATTGGCAATTCAGCAGATTAGCAGCTTTTAATGGAATCAAATATCCTTTTGGAATGAGCCATAGGGTTTCAAAATGATGTTTTGAAGGGTTTTTGTTTTAGTTAGTAAATAAAATAAAAAGGAAGATTTATATAGAGAAGGATTGTAAAAGATTGATATTATGATTATTCCTGAAATAGGGGATTATGAGGTGTGATGATAATGAATAAAATAATATTGATAATATTCATGATTGCTGTTGTTTCTGGTCTTGTTTGCGCTGAAGGAATTGATGAAAATACTGTTTTGATGCTGCATATGGATGATGCAGGTTTAAGTGATAGTTCTGATAGTTCTCATACTGTTACTCTTAATGATAATGTTGCGAGGAGTTCTGCTCAAAGTAAATTTGGAGGGTACAGCGCATATTTTGATACTGATGCAGATTATTTGACTGTTCCTGATAGCAGTGATTGGGATTTTGATGGCGGGGATTTTACTGTTGATTTTTGGTTGCGCCCTAGCACAATTTTGAGCACTCCTGCGATATTCGCCTTAGATGGAGATGCCACTGGCCTGATAGTTCGAATGTATCAGAGTAAACCGTATATCTATATTGAAGGAGCGGGGGGATATGGCAATGGAGGAACAACAACTTTTCCCTTGGATACCTGGATGCATTTCGCACTAGTAAGAGATGGCAATGTTCTGCGAACATTTATGGATGGGATAGAAGTAGAACAAGATGACGTATCGACTAAAAACATTTTAATTGATCTTGGTGTAGGCGTAGGAAACGAGAGGGAAGGTACAAACTTTGCGGAATTCCATGGCTACATAGACGAACTCCGCATATCAAAAGGCGTAGCAAGATGGACTGAGAATTTCACACCCCCAACTGCTCCTTACAGTGCACCACCACCTACCCCTTTTAGTACTTGCGGTGATACTGTACCTTACGAAGGTCAAAACTATAACACTGTCTTAATTGGAGAGCAGTGCTGGTTTGCAGAGAATTTGAATGTTGGGACAAAGGTTACTGGTGTAACTACACAAACCAATAACGCTTTAATTGAAAAATATTGTTATGATGATAGTGAAACTATTTGTAATACTGACGGTGGCTTATATCAATGGGATGAAGCAATGCAATATGTTACAACAACAGGCGCACAGGGTATTTGTCCTGATGGATGGCATATTCCAACAGATACAGAGTGGTATACTTTGGAAAATGGTTTGACAAACGGAACTTGTAATGCTATCCGACATGCTGTATGGGATTGCGACCTTGCAGGAGATGTATTGAAGAAGTTTGGACTTTGTCAGGGCAGAACTCCTTGCGGTACATCTGGGTTCGACGCTCTTGTTCCTGGATACTATTCTAATACCTTTGTCCAACGCGACTTGTATACGATATTTTGGTCATCTAATGAGTATTCGGCCGATTACACATGGGACCGTCGCCTGCATTTAACCCTCGCGAAGGTTTACCGGGATCCCGTCTTGAAGAATTCTGGTCTTTCTGTCCGCTGCCTTTATGATGGGGTAGAACCAACACCAACCACTTCAAACTTCACATCAGAAGAAACAACAAACTTCTCAGCTGTTGCAGACATCACAAATGTAACAAATCTGACTCTTGCAGTAACAGGCAAAGGAAAGATTAAATTCCCAGAAAGCACTGAAATCAATGCAGAAGCTCAGGACTATGACACAAATATAGTAATTGAAGATGAATTCATCTCAGTCAATACTGCTGCTCTTGATGAAAGCTTCAATAACTCTGCAACAATAACTCTAGAAGGTGTAACATGCCCTGTTGAGACAATAACATATCAGGAAGGAACATTCACTTCCAAGGATGATATAATCGCAGGAGGAAATAACTGTGAATTAGACGGAGTTTGTTCAAATATACAATGTACTGGAACAACTCTGACATTTGACGTAGCTCACTTTACAGGATTCGCAGCAGGATCTAATGCAAACCTGACAATTGAGGCAGAAGCAGGAGTGAAATTCCCTCTTGATCCAATTGAATTCATAGCAGAATACATAAACTCAACAGATGGAACTCCAATATCTGGAGAATGTAATATTACATTTGACGACGATTGGGATACAGAGTATACAATGGATTTTGACACTGATTACAATTACACCAAATCATTTGCAACTGCTGGAATACATGAATACAATGTAACATGTTCATCTGCAAACTTTGTAACACTGGAAGCAAATGACACAAAGCTGGTAAGCAGTGTTGATATCCCAGAGTTCTCTATTATGACTTTAGGATTAGGATTGATAGCTGTGTTAGTAGGATTGTTTGTTATGAGAAAGAAGAGATAAGATTATATCCTCTTAAGTGGGCTTGGCTTGCGCAGCAAGACAACTCACCTCGTTTGCCAGTTGGCGAAAGAACCGATTGGATTGTTTGTGATTAGGAGGAAGAAAAGGTTTTTGACAAATCATTTCTGAACTTTTCAAATCTACATCCAATGATTGCATTCCTTATGTTTGAAAACTTTTAATCTTTTTATCACCTTATTAAAATCAGGTATATCTGGCAGTATCTCTCTAAGATCCTGATTCCATAAACTCTCCACAATGTCAAGACTATTGAATATCCTTTCTATATCAAAATTATCATTAACTGCTTTAAGCTTTTGTTTCGCGAGTTGTACTGATTTTTTTAGATTAAAATCTTTTTGATTTAGTGTATAATAAATATCCAGATAATCTCTTGGTTTATTCCTTTGGATTAGTGCCCGAATCTTTTCAGCAATTAATTCATCTAACTGGAATGTTAAGATTTCAATTTCCTCAAAATACGGGGATTTTAATTTAATAATATTTAATTTTAAAAGCGGATTTTCTCTTTTGCTTATGTCAAGAATGATGCTGTTTTTATATCCCAATATGCTCACATAACTCAAAATAATTTTCATAGAATTATCAGTCATGTTTATCTCTCTAATTTTTGAATTGATTTTTTGATCTTCTATTATAGCTTTTAATTCACCTTCATTTATTGGCTTTATTTCTGTAAAATCCAAATCAATTGATATTCTTTTGTGCAGATATAACTTATGTAAAGCTGTTCCTCCCTTAAAAACAAGTCTGTCTTTTAGTTTTGATTCATATATCTTCTTAAGAATGTAAGTTAAAACAAAGTCTTTTTCAATTGTTCCAAGAGGAAGTTTATCCCTTTTTGCAATTCTTATGATTTCTTCTTTGGTTACCATATCAATAAATCCTCCTTTTTTACATTGACAAGTAGTCTCCATTTTTTGTTTGTTTTTATAATTGTTTTAGGTAATAGTGTTGAAAGATAAATATTTCTATGTGTGCCTATATGTTTCTCTAGTTTTGATGAATCTATTTTAAGCAAATCGAGCAAATATCCAAGCCTTCTAACTAATGAAGAATTGTTCATCTTTAGAGCGTATTTCTTAACTTTATTTATATTGATGTCAGGATTCTTTAAGGCTTTTGCAGTTTCAATTATTGTGCCTGCATACCTTTCCTTGTCCAGACAGTCAATAATTGCTTTTTCTTTTTCTGCTATAAAAACATCTTTATTATTTATTGATTCTTTAGTAAATCCAAAAAATTTATTCTTGTTTATTTTTATAAACCTAAAAATATAATTTTGCAGCTTATACTCTAATCTGCCTTTTCTTTTTGTTGTTGCAATATAAACATAAGCAGGAAGTTGCTCTGTCAGCCCATAATGGGCAAGCGCGGTCCTATAGGATATATAGTAATCTTCTATTAAATTAGAAGCCAGAACAAAAGGGTGTTCAAGCCACCCTTCTCTAGCCTGCAAAGGCACTATCATATACTTGCCTTTTTCTATTCTTTCAAACCATCCTTTTTTTTCCAGCCTGTAAAATATCTCCCATAGTTTTTTTTTATTAATATTAAAGATTTTGGATGCTGCCTCTATACTTATGATATTTAGGCTTCTTAAAGCTAACTCAGAGATAATTCCATATTCTCTTTTAGATAAACTTCTATTAATCATCTTTATACATAATCCTCGTAAAATATGCAAACATCAAGTATTTAAATATTTTGTGTTTTAAGGGCTGGAATATTATTAATTTCAATATTGACAAGAAATATCGGAAAGATTATTTTGAGGAGATGTTATATCTCGCGAATGGGCTTAAATTTATATCCCTTTAATGAACTTTTAGTTATATCCCTCTAATGAGCCTGGCTTATGGGTGGATGAGGCGGCTACGCTTCATTGGCGGAAGAACCGGGTTGATTATCATAAGAAAAAGAAAAACTTAATCTTTTTTCCTTGATTAATTAAATCTGCAAGTACCAATTCCATTTATTCTAAAAAGAAAGATTTATATAGCAGTATACTTTTCTGTATATTATCTAATTATCAAAAAGTTCTGAAATAGAGGTGAATCAATATGAGAAAAATATGTATTATTAACCAGAAAGGCGGTGTTGCGAAAACAACAACTGCAGTAAATCTTGCAGCAGGTCTCTCAAGAGAGGGGAAAAAAGTGCTGCTAGTTGATATGGATGCGCAGGGCGGAGTTCGGACAAGTTTTAACTGCGATGACCAGCCTGATATGCATGAAATACTTGTTGAGGGTGTAAGCGCTGCTGAGTCAATAAGGCCGCTTGGAAAAAATCTTGATGTCATAACAAGCAAAGAAACACTCATAAGGACTGAACTCATGGTAGTAAATGAAAAAGACAGAGAAACATTGTTCAAGAGAAAGTTCGAAACTATAACAGGCTATGATTATGTCATAATCGACTGCCCACCATCTCTTGGTATCCTTACGCAGAATGTGCTGCTTTATGCAGATGAGGCATTTGTACCTGTATCTACAGATTTCCTTGGAATCGACGGCCTGAAAAAAATATCAAAGGCTATTGAAAAAGTAAGTAGTGTATTTGACCACAATATAAGAATAACTAAGATAATACCTACACTGTTTGATAAGAGGAATAAGATATGCAAACAGAGCCTTGACAAGATCAGAAGTGAGTTCTACGAGCTTGTAAGCGAACCAATAAGGATTGATACAAAATTAAAAGAATCTCCTGGTCTAGGCAAGTCAATATTCAGCTATGCAAAGAGATCAAGAGGGGCTAAGGATTATGCAAGGCTTGTGCAGTCAGTAATCAATGACGAGGCGCATATCCAGAGCACTGCTGTTCATGAGCAGCTGGAGCCTGTCAAAGCTGCTGTTATTGCCCGGTAATTTGATATTTTTTTATAATTATTCATCGTCAAATAATTGAATGTCTCTGCTAAAAAAATATCCTCTATTTTTAGGCTTATTGTGAGTTCTTTTTTTGGCATGCCTTAGATCCAGGCATTTTTTTCTGATCATTTCTTCTTTTTTGTTCATATAAAACAATCTATTATGCCCTGGGTCATTTTCCAGGCCTAATTCCTTTACCCACATTAGGTTATATGTTTTGCAATTATTAGCATCAATCAGCGAGAGGAAATCATCATTCATATTCATGCCCCTGCCAGTATCTTCTGAATAAATAAGTGGGATTTTTTCCAGGCTATATCCCATTTCAAGCGGTGTCCTTGTATACAC
>DAOVBM010000027.1 GCA_030670545.1 Candidatus Woesearchaeota archaeon | reverse complement strand
GCCTCTTCTTTTTCTATTCCTATTGTTTCTTTTTTTTCTTCAACAACCTGCTTTGGTTCCTCAGCTCCTGTGGCTTTTGATATTGAAGCTGCAAGCAGCTGCCTGACTTGTTCCATCTGTGTATCATCCATATCTTTTCTTGGGATGTCCAAGCCAACATTGTCACCGTCCATCCTGGGAATTATATGCACCATGAAATGCTGAGCTCTCTGGCCTGCAGCTACACCATTTGCTATGAATATGTTTGTTCCCTCTACACCAAGCGCCCTAAGCAGGGCATGTGACAATTCTTTTGCAACCATGAATATATGAGCTAATTCCTCTTCAGGGATCTGAGGCATGATTGCATAATGCTCTTTTGGAAGAAGAAGGATATGCCCAGGATTTGCAGGATTTATGTCAAGTATAGCAAAAGTGATACTATCCTCATATACCTTCTTTACCTGAACCTTCCCTGTAATCATCTGGCAGAATATGCACTGCTGCATCTGGAATTCCTTAAGCTCCTCTGGTGACATGTTCTTAATCTTTTCCTGAAGCGCCTGCTGCTCTGGTGTCATCTCCATGCGGAATAAAAAGAGACCAAGGATATTTAAAGGTTTGGATGAGGTGAGACACTATCCTGTAAGTTAGTCTACCACAAGATTTATAAATGTTGTTCTAATAAGGTAGTGAACCCAGAACTAGTCAATATATAACAAAGGGATATACTGATGGGAAATAAAAACAAAGGAAATAAAGGAAATAATGAATCTCGTCTATCTATACTTGTTGTTGATGATGAACCTGAGATGATAGATATAATCTCAAGCCATTTAGAAGGTAGATATAATGTTTATAAAGCTGCAGATTCTAACGAAGGACTGATAAAGTTTTATAAGCATAACCCTGATATTGTAATCAGTGATGTAAATCTGCCTGATATGAATGGATTTCGTTCTACTCAGATAATGAAAGATGAGAAACCTAATATAGGCATAATAATTATGACTGGCTACCATAATCAGGAGAATGTGTCAAAGTCAATCTATACTGGGATTGACTTTTATTTGCAAAAGCCTTTTAAGTTACAAGAATTAGAGGATTCTGTAAAGATTGTTTACAATAAATTAGTTGATGATGAACTGGAAAGAGAGAATCATGAAATGAAGGGTTTGAGTACTTTGATTAAAACTATCGAACATCAGGATCCTTATACTGCAGATCATTCAAATAGGGTAAAAAAACTCTCAGTTAGCATAGCCCAAGAACTAGGATTACTAAAAGAAGAAATTTACAAGATTGCAAAAGCAGCTTATGTTCATGACATTGGAAAGATTGATTATAATATAATGCAGGTTGTTAAAAAAGAGGGAAAATTGACAAAGGATGAGTTTGAAATAATTAAGAAACATCCTGTCATCGGTGTTGACATCCTTAAGGGCAATGCAGGATATAAGCCATTCCTTAATATAGTTCTTTGTCATCATAAGAACAACGACGGCAGCGGTTATCCTGAATACATACCAAAAGAGAAAATCCCCTTCGGCGCCAAGATACTTAAAGTAGCTGACGTATATGATGCCCTGACTACCAGCCGTTCATACAGAGGAGCAATGCCAGATGAAAAAGCCATTTATATAATGGAAGCAGCTAAGAATACTGAATTCCATCCAGACCCTTTGAAAGTTCTGATTGAAATGAAGTATCAAAATATTCTATAAAGCTTTAAATATATTCACATATTCTTTTATGATATGATATGCTTAGGTATTGAATCAACAGCGCACACATTTGGAATAGGCATTGTTACAGATAAAGGAAATGTTCTTGCGAATGAAAAAGATACTTACACTACTGAAGAAGGAGGCATAGTCCCTGTGAAAGCTGTTGAGCATCACATGAATTGCTATGATGATATTATCAGGAAAGCGCTGAGAAAGGCAAAGCTGAAGATAGAAGACATTGATATAATAGCCTTCAGCCAGAGCCCTGGCCTGGGCCATACATTGAGGATAGGAGCAATGGCTGCAAGGTCACTGGCAGCGCATTATTCAAAGCCTCTCATAGGAGTAAACCATTGCATAGCGCATCTTGAGATAGGAAACCTTACCACAGGATGCAAAAACCCTATACTATTATATGCATCAGGCGCAAACACGCAGATAATAGCTTATGAAGCAGGAAAATACAGGATATTCGGCGAGACCCTTGACATTGGCATAGGCAACTTTCTTGATTCTTTTGCGCGCGAACTTGGGCTGGGATTTCCAGGAGGGCCTAAGATATATGAACTTGCAAAAAAAGGAAAAACATACATAGACCTCCCTTATAGTGTAAAAGGGATGGATGTCAGCTTTGGAGGGCTATTGACAAACCTGAAACAGAAGCTGAAGTCAGGAAAATACTCTAAAGAAGATCTCTGCTTTTCAGCGCAGGAGACTGTGTTTGCGATGCTGCTGGAAGTCTCTGAAAGAGCTATTGCCCACTGCGGAAAGAAAGAACTGCTGATGGGAGGCGGTGTAGCATGCAATCGCAGGCTGCAGCAGATGGCAAAAGACATGTGCGAGGCAAGAGATGCTGAATGCTTTATACCTTCTGATGAATTTCTGATTGACAATGGCGCAATGATTGCATGGCTTGGTATTATAGAATACAAAGCAGGGAATAAGACAAGAATAGAAGAAAGCAGGGTAATGCCTTATGAAAGGACAGATGAAGTTGATGTTAACTGGAGATAACTATTTCCAGTATTTTTAAATCACATCAGAAGCCTTCTCAAACTTCTTCTCATCCTCTTTACCCAGTTCTACGAATATTGCGCCGCAGTCCTTGCATACTATTTCATTTTTATCTTTAATATGGACTATATTTGCGCTTCCGCATTCCGGGCATGCATTTATTTTGTTAACATCTACCATTTTTATCCTGCTCCTTTATCGTTTGTATTTCAGTATTTTTTTGAGTATATCCTGCTTACCTTTCCAGTCCATCACTTCACTAAGGACTTCAGATATGTCTTCTACAGGGATAATCCTTATTTTCCCAAGCATTTCAGGGCTTATCACAATATCATCCATATTTGATTTTGGGACTATCACATTCTTCAGCCCAGCCTCAATTGCAGCTTCTATTTTTGAAGATACGCCTCCTACTGGCAGCACTTCCCCTCTTACAGACAATGATCCGGTCATTGCATAATCCTGCTTTACAGACACATTCTTGAAAGCTGAGATTATTGAGACAGCTATTGCTATGCTTGCAGAATCTCCTTCAACTCCTTCATATGTCTGGAGGAACTGGACATAGATATCATATTTGCCTGTAAGGTCTTCGCCGAAATATTTCTTGATGATTGCAGATACATTCTTGACAGCCTCTTTTGCTATATCTCCCAATTTTCCTGTTGCAATGATCTCTTTCTCTTTTCCTCCAAGTGTAACTTCAGATTCTATAGGGAGTATTATTCCTGACATCGCGCTTCCTGAGCCCATTACTGCCAGGCCATTAACCCTTCCAACCCGTTCTCCTGTAGTGATTATCACTTCATACTCTTTCTTGAACTCAATAAATTTGTCAGCAATCTGCTGCTCAAGAGTTCTTGCCAGCTTTTTCGCTTCCTTGATATGTCTGGGCTCGACAAGCTTTGATTTATGCTCAACTGCAATATCTCCTGCAGCGCGCACCAATCCACCCAATTCCCGAAGCCTTAATGTAAGGTGGCCTTTCCTGCCTGCCCTTTTCTTTGCTTCTTCTATCATCACAATAACAGCATCCCTGCTGAAATGAGGTATCTTTTTGTCTTTTTCAACTTCCTGGGCGATAAACCTGGCAATATTTTCCCTGTTCTCAGCAGTATCCTTAATAGTATTTTTCATGTAAACTTCATACCCATATCCTCTTATCCTTGACCGCAGAGCAGGATGCATATTCTTGATTGTTTCGACATTTCCTGCTGCAATAAGTACAAAATTGCAAGGCACAGACTCTGTCCTGACCATAGCGCCGGCGCTTCGCTCTGACTGTCCTGTTATCGATAACTTGCCTTCCTGCAAAGCAGTAAGCAGTTCCTGCTGTGTAGCAGGATTTAGTATAGCAACCTCGTCAATAAACAATACTCCCTTATGCGCCTTGTGTATCATTCCTGCTACAACCCTCTCATGAGCAGGCGTGCCGAGGCCGCCGGTCTGGAATGGGTCATGAAGCACGTCTCCTAACAGGGCTCCTGCATGCGCTCCTGTAGCATCATAAAAAGGCGCCTGTTTCTTGTTGAAATTATCAACTATAACTTTTGGCACAGATACTTTGCTTCTTGTCCTCTGGCCAAGATTAAGAAATATAACAAATGCTCCGAGAAAGACCATTCCTCCAAGAAAAAATGCAGCAAACATTATGTCTGAGTTGTAGTGCTTTCTTGCCCACCATGGAGCAAACATCGCGATGATGACAAGAACAAACATGATTATATTCTGGTTCTTGAGAAATCCGATGCTCTCAAGCCTTGCTTTTGTAACCAGTTCGCGGCCTTTTCCCGCAGATACTGTCCTTATCAGAGGAGTATTTTCGTCATTAGGATTAGGAAATGAAACTATATCAACAAGCTTTTCTTTAGGAAGAAGTTCTGCAAGCGCCAGGCCAAGCATGGATTTCCCTGTGCCAGGCTCTCCTATAAGAAATACATGCCTTCTCTGGGACGCAGCTTTCTTTATGACTTCCACACCATCGTCCTGCCCCATAACCTGATCTATTATCTTCTTTGATAGTTTAATCTCTTTTGTTGATTTGAATTTAAACTCATTCTTTTTTGCCATCTGCTATCCATTGTAAACCCCTCCTTTAAAAATGTTTTGTTTAGAGAGTTTCTACCAGTTGAAACATAAGAGAAATATTGAATTGTCATCCTAAACATAAATCAACAATAAAAAAGTGGGCCCGCGGAGACATCCAGCAAAACTGTATTTAGATACAGCTTTACATTTGAACTCCGGACCACCGACTCGCTTAGGAGCCAGGTCCCGCATTGAAGGGAACGCTGCCATATAAGACCGGCGCTCCACCAGGCTAAGCTACGGGCCCGTATAATGGATATGCTTGAATCATGTTTTACTTAAAAATTTATCGGAATTACCAGGAGATTGTTCCATAATTTATTTATCGAAACCTTTATAAATGAGGATAGACTTCCCAAGATAATCCAGGGACATAAAAATCCTTATGATTTTAAGAATAAAAAGAACTGAGAGGTATCACAATGGCAAAAGAAAAGGCACATATAAATATTGTATTTGTAGGACATGTTGATCATGGTAAATCAACCACTGTTGGAAGGCTTCTTTTTGACAGCAATACTATTGACGAACAGACTATGAGAAAACTCAAAGAAAAAGCAGAAGAGCTTGGAAAGGGCGGATTCGAGTTTGCATTCGTCATGGACAACCTAAAAGAAGAAAGAGAAAGGGGAGTCACAATCGACCTTGCGCACAAGAAATTTGAGACAGACAAATATTATTTCACAATAATTGATGCGCCTGGCCACAAGGACTTTATTAAAAATATGATTACAGGAGCATCACAGGCTGATGCAGGAGTTCTCGTAGTCGCTGCAAATGACGGAGTCAATGCGCAGACAAGGGAGCATGTGTTCCTTTCAAAGACCCTTGGAGTTAGTCAGCTGATTGTCGCAATCAACAAGATGGATATCAGTGGAGTCGACTATTCTGAAGAAAAGTTCAACAAAGTCAAGGCAGAAGTATCAGATCTTCTTAAGAGCGTAGGATACAAACCTGAAGAGATTCCATTCTTAGCTATCGCTTCCCTAAAGGGAGATAATATAGTCAAGAAAAGCGATAAGATGCCATGGTATACAGGACCAACGCTTATTGAAGCTATGAATGATAAAATCACTCCTCCGGATAAACCGACCGGCCTTCCATTAAGGCTTCCTATCCAGGATGTATACAACATCACAGGAATAGGAGTAGTTCCAGTAGGAAGAGTTGAGACAGGTATAATGAAAATAGGAGATAAAGTTACAGTAGTTCCAGGAAGAGAAGGAAAAGGAGTGTCAGGAGAAGTCAAGACTATAGAGATGCATCATGAACAGCTTCAAGAGGCAGAGCCTGGAGACAACATAGGATTCAACGTAAGGGGAATCGGAAAAAAGGATATCCAAAGAGGAGATGTTCTTGGACATTCTGACAATGTTCCTACAGTCGCTACTGAGTTCACAGCGCAGATGGTTGTCTTGAACCATCCAACAGTCATCACTGTTGGCTACACACCTGTGTTCCATATTCATACAGCGCAGATAGCATGCCAGGTAACTGCAATAGAGAAAAAGCTTAATCCTGCAACAGGAGAAGTTCTTGCAGAGAATCCTGATTTCATTAAAAACGGCGATGCAGCAATAGTAAAGATTAAACCAGTGCAGCCATTGGTAATTGAAAAGCAGAGCGAAATTCCTCAGCTGTCCAGATTCGCAATAAGGGACTCTGGATCTACAGTTGCTGCAGGAATGTGCATAGATCTTGTTAAGAAACAGATGTAGGGGTTTTTTCAACCCTCATTTTTTCCTTATCTCAAAGGGATCATGGTGACCAAGACGATTATCATGTAGCACAACAAAGACCATAACAGAAAGAGACGATAAAAATGCCTAAAGCGAGAATAAAAATAGCAAGTACGGAAATAGAAAAAGTTAATGAGATCTGTCAGTATATAAAGGATATTTCTGAGAAGACCGGTGTTGAGATGCGAGGACCTATACCTCTTCCTACAAAGAAACTTAAGCTTACTACTCGAAAGTCTCCAGATGGAGAAGGAAAAGCTTCATGGGAAAGGTATGAGATGAGAGTGCACAAGAGGCTTATTGATCTTGGGATTGATGAGCGCGCATTAAGACTCGTGATGAGAGTTCCTATACCAGAAGGATTGAATATTGAGATTGAGATGCTTGATTGATTCTTATTTTATTTTCAAAACTTTTATAAACAATCTTCTAATCCATTAGTGTAAGGTATATTCACATGCCGAGGTCGCATAATCCGGTATTGCGCAAGCCTGGAAAAGAAATAAATGCCAGCGAGCTTGTGTTCGCAAGGACATCTGGGTTCAAATCCCAGCCTCGGCGTTTTATTTAGTTATTTTTGAGAGAGCCTATTTTTAATATTCTTCTAAGTTTCAAATAGATTCTAATATATCCTTTGTCTTGAAATCCCATTGGATTACTACGACCATTAGCTTTGCAAAGGAAAAGAAAGAATTAGATAATATTTGAAATATGTTAAACATAAGCCATAATCTCTTTAGCCTCGCATGATTCCCTATAGTAATTGTTTGTAAACAGGCTGCATACTTCATAATCTCCCATATCTACAAAAGGCCAATACCTAATGTCTTATCCAAAGTCAGTGATGCTGTGTTATTTGCTGTGAAAGTCTCATGCTTGTATTTTAATTCAACACTTGAGAGATTATAAGTTATTGGTATAGTCTTGCTTACTGTAACAGAACCTTCTCCAATTGGTTTTATTCTTACTTCTGCTCCGCCTGCGTCTATAATCGATAAGTCTTCAGTTGTCTTTATAGTAACAGATGTAGGAGTTGATATGAAAGATGCATTCTTTGGGCTGATGAAATAGATGCTGTCTGATGCAATGATATTCGCAGAATCAGTTGATGTTGAATTGTCTGGGTTCCCTCTTACATTCTTAGCATTTGTATATCTTATGCTGTCTATAATAACCGCTCCTGCAACCGGCTCAATCTCCCTGTTATCCATAGTGTCAAGATATATCTCTGTGCCATCAGGATAAGTAATTGTCCTTTTGGCAGCATTGTATGTTCCACCATTAGGATTGATACGCAGCTTATTTTTGTTCCACCAATATTCTGAGAATTTATCGCCGAACTTGTCAAGGTGTTGTTCGTAAGCTGAATCTCTTTGTGAATTAGAAAACCTATGCCAATTGTCTTCTGTTTCTTTTGGATATGCTCCCATTTCATTAGTGGTGACTTGATCAGGAGTATCTCGTACCTTCTGCGTGTATTCTCCGCCTGTGGTTGCTTCGCCAGTAGTGGGGTCGAATTCTACTTCTTCATCAGCATAACTGCTCATACTTACTATACTTAACAGTATTAGAATTAATATGAATGATAAAATATAACATTTAATTGTCTATCACCTCTTTATTTTATCAATAACCTTTACTTTCATAATACTCTATATATTTCTGAGCCTTAGCTTTGTTCTTTCCACCCAACCTAATATGCATTTGTAGATAATTCTTAGATTGAGATACATCTTTTTTATATTTATAATAAAAAGCCCCCAAATTCCATGCAATACTGCTATTTTCTTCAAGAGTTAAACCATGCTCTAATAATTTTATTCCGCCATCCACTCTTCCATTATTAACATAGGCGACACCCAATTGATTAAAGAAAGATGAACTTTTATTATTTTTATCATTCTTGTATTGTTCTAATGAGGCGATTACTTGTTCTGGACTTTTAATTGCGCTAATCTTTTCCGATTGCTCTGCCAGCCCATCATAAAAAGCCTTATCATGAACCTCCTCAGCCACAGCAACATTCCCACCAAATCCACCAAAGCCCCTCTTGTTTATATCTGCTGTGTAAACACCAAGACCTATCAGCACTGCAATTGCATATACTGTTGCTTTCTGCCATATACCCATCCTGTGCATTACAGTTTCTGGGTATTGTCTTGCTATTTCAACTGCTTTTTGTTCAAGATTGTCTTCGACTCTATCTAAATGCGATAAATCCATCTGTTCATTGTCCCATTCAGCAATTGCCTGCTCAAACACTTTTTTTTCAATTCCCATCTTCAACAACCTTCTAACTGCCCTCATCTTACTTCTGCATTCTTTGTTCTGCGATTTAAAATCTTTAACCCATAGCAGCTCTGTTTCAATTGCTTTATTAATCTTGCTTATATCAACATTTTGCCTGTTAAATTGATCAACAAACTCTTTTTTTTTAAGCAGGTGTTTTATATAATTTAGCATGGAAATAAGAGAATTCAGCTCTTTTTTTACTATTTTGTATTTAAACAGGTTATTTTTTTTTACAGCAAGAATCATAAATTCGTCTATATGCCATTTATAGCTCTCAATATGAGGCTGCATCTCTCTCTTGATTTTGTAGAAATTATCAAGAGTATATGTCCTCTCTTTCCTAAGTACTTTAAGCTTGTCTAATATACTGCTTATCTTGTCAGCAGGAGCCATATAGCTATTTTAGATGTTGTCATATATAAACATTATTATTTCTGTTTACTTTTTAAATCTAATTTATGCAACAATTCAAACTCTTTCCTAATCCCTTCTTTCTTTTTGCGAATGCCAATGGTCGCAGTAAATCCAATGGGATTTCAAGACAAAGAAAAGATTAGAATATATCTGAAAACACAAGAATATTGAATCAGCTTAAACATCATATTAATGTAGAATTAATTAGGAGATATATCCAATAGTTAATCACAGCTGCACTTCATCTGCACTACTTTTGTCTCTACGCCCTTAACATCCTTTAGTTCGGCTTCAAGCTTTCTTATTTCCTCGGGCTGGTCTGCAAGCTGGAGTATTACCATTCCGCAGGGTGAGCATACTTTTTCTGTCTCATGCAGGCCAAGCCTTACTTTTATTATGCAGCCGTATTTTGTAAGTATCTTCTGCACTGTTTCAGCATTGTGATGCCTTTCGCTCATGCCTATAAGCATTATCTTTGGTATCATTGATCTGACCTAAATGATGAGGATATAAATATGTTTCGTTTAATAAAAAATGTTTAAGAAAACACCAGAGCAGCTGCTCCATAAACACCTGCAGAATCTCCAAGTTTATTTTTTACTATTTTTACATTCTTTCTCAGGCCATCTACTGTGTATTTTTTTGTAAGGCTGTTAAGCTGCCTGTAGACAGGAAGGCTGCTAAGCCCGCCTCCAATCACAATAATCTCTGGGTTAAGTATATTCATAAGCGATGCAATGCCGATTGACAACCGCTCTAATGACAACCTCATGATTTTCCTTGCTTTTGCTTCCTTTGAATCAAATATCTTTCGCACACCAGGGTCTTTCATCCTGCCGCCAGCAGAAATGTAATTCCTCACCATATTAGGTCCGGCAGCAAATGCCTCAACAGTTCCCCTGAGGCCTATCCTCTCGCGAGGGCCAGCAGGATCTATGATATTGTGTCCAAACTCGCCTGCGCTTCCAGTTGTACCAGAGAAAATCTTTCCATCTAAAATAATCCCAGCGCCTATGCCAGTGCCCCAGATGACTCCAATCATGTTATTATGTCCTTTTCCAGCCCCTATTCTCTGCTCTCCTAATGCAAAGCAGTCTGCATCATTTGCTACCTTTACTTTGCATTTGAATTTCCTCAAGAGGTATTTTCCTAATGCAAAATTGCTCAAAGAACCTATCTTTGAAGTCCCTGAAATAGAGCCTTCCTTTGTTATCACATCAGGGATGCTTATCCCAATGCCTTTTATCCTCACACCCTTACTGAGTTCTGTTATAAGATTACAGATTATACCCAAAACTTCTTTCTTTGGCACACAGACAACAGACTCAAATTCTGTTTTGCTAAAGTATACTCTTTTTTTCTTCAACTGGTTGTATTTTTCATCAAAAAGAACGCATTCAATCTTTGTCCCGCCTATATCAAGAGCAATAGCATGATTCATTTTGTGGATATCTCTTTTTTTGATTTTGTTTCAGCCTTTTTTTTCATGGACTTCTCTTCTGCTTCGCGAAGCATCCTGTTATGTTTCCACTGCCCAAAAAGAGCCCAGTACAATGCAAACAATCCTATGATGCTTAACATCCACAGCAAACAGTCTTCCATTTTTATCCTATATACTTCCCCATTTCTTTCTTGAATCTCTCTATGACCTCGACAGGAGCCGGGTCTGTTTCATATTTCAATGCAAGGAAATACGACACCCAGTCGCCGATGTATATTGCTGAGAATATCTTTGCCATCCTCGAAGCTCCCTTAACAGAAACCTCTACAACATTACAGTCATTCTCTTTGATTATCTTCTTTGTTATCTGCATCCTTTTCTTTATTCTTGGATGATCATCATCATCCATTATGATTATTGCTGTATAATCAGCAAAAAGATGCGTGTAGCCTACCAACTCGTTATGATTAAGCTCAGGAAATATGTTATAGAACGCATGAATCTTCGCATTCTCATTGAAGCTTATCTTCCACTTATATGCGACTGCCAAGTTCTTCTCTGAACAGTATATTATTGGGATCTTTTTCTCAAGCTTTTCTACAACCTTCTTTGCATAATCCTGATATATGTCTCCTGAAAGCATCTTGATTGTTTTCTCTATATAACCAGCCTGCTTCTCTATAAGTCCGCTGTTCTCAAGAACCCTTAACATAGAAAAAAACTGGTATCCGTATGCGCATCTTGGCTGGATTCCTCTTGGAATATTTATGAAGTCAGCGCCCTGTTTTTCTGCAAGCTGCTTAAGCTTTCCGCCAGATGCGATAACAAGCATAGGACATCCAATCCTCAGCCCCTGACGATAACAGTTTATTGTCTCTTCTGTATTGCCAGAATAGCTTATGACTATAAGCAGTGTTTTCTGGTTTATATATTTTGGAAGATTGTAATTCCTTACTATGTATATAGGCATCTCAATGTCAAGATAGGTCTTCAGTATCTCTCCTGGCAGTGCGCTGCCTCCCATCCCTGCTATCACAATGCTTTCAACACTCTCCTGAATCTCTATGTTTTCCCCAAGCTTATATCCTGCCTGTATCTGCCCTGGAAAATCCTCTAATACCTTATGCATATTGCTTTTGTCTATCATATTTCCACCATTACAGCCATTTAAATATATCAGGGGGATTCCGCAGCTTCAGCGCAGGATATTCTCCTCTCGCCTTGCCGAATACCAATGGAGCCACAATCTTATATTCATCTGAGATTCCAAGCTCTCTTCTTGTCTCTTCATCCTCATCCAATAAGCATGCGAATCCTATAAAACAGCTTGCTATGTCTATAGAATACGCTGCAAGCATCATGTTCTGCGCTGCAAGAGCGCAGTCAATATCTGCCCATTTGCTATCTTTCTTTGCGCAAAGGATTATCAATAATGGAGCATTGTAGAATATAGGATCATCCAGCTCTCTCAACTTATGCTCAGGATTATGCTTTTTCACAAGATCCTGCACTTTTTTGGAAAGCTTTTTGCGCGCGCTTTCTGTCTGCACTACAACAAAATGCACCTGCTGCGTATTCATTGCAGTCGGTGCCCATACAGCAGCATCAAGCAGAAGGTCAATGTCCCCTTTTGCAAGATGAGTCTCTTCATACTCTCTCACAGACCTCCTGTTCTTTATTGCCTTGAATACTTCGTCCATAGGATTATATGATATGTGGAAATATATAAAGTTTTGGTATATTATTTTGAAATAGATGTTATAACAGCTGTTTTTGAGACTTTTTAGCCGAAAAGGTTAAATACTTCATATATTGTAAGAGAAAAGAATGAAGGGATGTATATGAAAAAGACGATTTTAATGTTAGCTGTTGTTGGGATTTTATCGCTTTATCTGGTTTCAGCAGACCAGATTAGAATTACTAGCGAAGATGATTTTATTAATTTAACTTTTAGTAATATACAATTGAACCGCAACCCTTCTAATACATGTGATGCTTCAAGATATCTCTCAACAGGTTATGATTATCCAGACACAAGCACAAATCCCTCCGGCACCTGCAATAGATGTGATGGAAGCGGAAGTATTGAGAATCTTGCAAATGGATTGGATCCTTTTAGTGAATGCGGCACAAGTGAATGTTTAACAGGAAGTTGTAGTGGTACTGGTGCTTGCGGATATTACACAAGCGGACAGCAGAATTGCGCTAGCGGGTATGAATGTGATGCAAGTGGAGTTTGTGTTGATGTTTTCAGCGGATGTTCCTGTAATGCAACGGTTCAGGCTTATAAAAGATATGATATTGCTGGAGATACTATTTATATTGATTGCACAAATAATAAATGCTGGACAAGTGATGCAGGGATTAAGGTTTGGCAGACTGCTGGTAGTTATTGTGATAATTTAAATTATGGAGGATTTACAGATTGGATACTTCCTTCTAGATATACCTTACGGGATCTATGCAGTTCTTCTTCTTGTTCAGGGAGTATTTGTTTTGGAAGCAAGATTGCGACTTACAATTATGTTTGGTCGTCTGATGAGTACGATTCTTCCACCGCATGGACAGTGAGGTTTACTGACTGCTTCTTGGGCATCTACTCCAAAAGCATTGCTGTCTGCTCAGTCAGTTGTTCCAGAGGTTGAGGCTATTTAATAATTCAAAATGACAAAAACAACATCAATAACAATCATCGTAACTTTACTGATACTTTTACTAACTAGTTCTGTCTCTGCATTAAACTTTACACTTGAATGGAATGGTTCAGAATATGCTAGCTCTGGCACATTAACTGGTAATTTCTCTTTACAGGAATCTTCATTTTGGGATAATATTACCTGGGAAGGAAATGAACCTGAGAATACTAACATTAAATTCAGGGCAAGAACTGCTTCAACTGAAGCTGGATTAGCTATTGCATCTTGGTCAAGTTATATAGAGACTTCTGGTACAGCATTAAATGTTGCTAATAACCAATGGATTGAGGTTGAAGCGCATCTTAGCACTACTGACACATCTGTAACACCTATTTTGTATAATTTTACTATCAATTATGCAGAAAACTTTGAGCCAACATACACATACTTCACATCTCCAGATACAACAAACTTCTCAGAAGAAACTAATTTAACAGATGTAAAAAGCATGACTCTTGCAATTGAAGACAAAGGGAAAATCAAATTTGCAGATGACTATGGAATTAATGCAGAGAAAGAGAATTATGATACAAACATTGTAATTGAAGACGGATCAATTTCAATCAATACATCTGCTTTGGATTCAACATTCAATAGTTCTGCAACATTAACATTCTATAATATTGACTGCGGTTCTCCTTTAGTATATTATTCAGATACAGCAACAACAAGATATAATATTCTTGCAGAAGATAATCAATGTCTTGCTCCAAGATGTACAAACATACAGTGTGTAGACTCAATACTGACAGTAGATGTTTTGCATTTCTCAGGGTATGCAGTAAGTGGAAGCGTAAACCTTTCTATTGATGCAGATGATCCTAAATTTGTTCTTGAAGATGTCACATTCACAGCAGTTTATATGAATCTGACAGGTGGATTCATAAACGGAGCAACATGCAATATCAGCTTTGTTGATGGAAGCTATATCATGGACGAGCAAGCAGACCATTACAACTATACAAAAGCTTTTGCAGCAGCGCAAACAGTTGATTACAATGTAACATGCAGTAAAACAGGATACAACACAGTATTTGCAAATGATACTGCAATCATCAATGAGATTCCAGTTCCTGAGTTTTCATTATTAACATTAGGTATTGGATTGATAGCTGTGTTGATTGGATTATTGTTGATTCGGAGGAGAAAGAGATGAAAAAGATAATTTTGATATTGGCTCTAAGTTTTTTGCTAGTTTTAAGTTTGGTTTCTGCTGAGATAACTATCCTGCATGAGTTCACTGGTGGTGTTGATAATGGAATGTACCCCTACGGTAGTTTAATCCTGGACTCAGGTAATCTCTATAGTCTGACTCGCCATGGAGGGGATTCCAATTACGGCACAGTATTTTCCATTGGAACTAATGGAAGCGGTTTCTCATTATTACATGAGTTCGCGAGTGGTGTTAATGATGGAGGGTATCCCCCTGGTAGTTTAATTCTGGACTCAGGTAATCTCTATGGTCTGACTGGATGGGGAGGAGATTATGATAACGGTACTGTTTTTTCCATTGGAACAGACGGGAGCGATTTTTCATTATTGCATGAGTTCGCGGGTGGCAATACTGATGGAAAAGAGCCCCGTGGCAGATTGATCCTTGACTCTGGCAAGTTCTATGGTATAACTTACGCAGGAGGAAATTCCAATAATGGTACGGTATTTTCCATGTTAACTAATGGGAGTGATTTCTCATTACTGCGCGAGTTCGCGGGTAGTAATACTGATGGAAGTAAACCCCTCAATAGTTTGATTCTGGACTCAGGCAAGCTATATGGTATGACTTACGCAGGAGGAGATTATGATTATGGCACTGTCTTTTCTATGGGAACAGATGGGAGTGGTTTCTCACTACTGCGCGAGTTCGCGGGCGGGGTTAATGATGGGAAATCTCCCCGTGGCACTTTGATCCTGGACTCAGGCAAGCTATATGGTATGACTTACGCAGGAGGAGATTCCAATTACGGTACGATTTTTTCCATGGGAACAGACGGAAGTGGTTTCTCATTACTGCATGAGTTCGTGGGCGGCGTTAATGATGGGAGATCTTCCTATGGCAGTTTAATTCTAGACTCAGGCAAGCTATATGGTATGACTTATTTTGGAGGATATTATGATAATGGTACTGTCTTTTCAATTGGAACAGACGGGAGCGGTTTCTCATTACTGCATAGTTTTGAGGGTGGTGTTAATGATGGAAAATCCCCCTACAGCAGTTTGATTATGGACTTGGGCAAGCTCTATGGTATGACTCTCCAGGGTGGGGATTCCAATTACGGCACGATATTTTACATACAACCTGGACTCCCAGCATACTCAAACTTCAAGCCGCACCCAGAAACAACAAATTTCTCAGAAGAAACTAATTTAACAGATGTAAAAAACTTAACTTTAGGAGTTACTGACAAAGGGAAAATCAAATTTGCAGATGACTATGGAGTTAATGCAAGTGGAGAAGATTATGACACAAACATTGTAATTGAAAATGCATCAATTTCAGTCAATACATCTGTACTGGATTCAACATTCAACAGTTCAGCATCATTAACATTCTATAATATAGACTGCGGTTCTCCTTTAGTATATTATTCAGATACATCAACAACAAGATATAATATTCTTGCAGAAGACAACCAATGTCTTGCTCCAAGATGTACAAACATACAGTGCGTAGACTCAATACTGACAGTAGATGTCTTACATTTCTCAGGGTATGCAATAAGCGGAAGCGTAAACCTGACAATTGATGCAGATGATCCTAAGTTGATCCTTGAAGATGTCAAATTCACAGCAATTTATATGAATCTGACAGGCGGATTTATAACTGGAGCAACATGCAACATCAGCTTTGCTGACGGAAGCTATATCATGGACGAGCAAGCAGACCATTACAACTATACAAAAGCTTTTGCAGCAGCGCAAACAGTTGACTATAATGTAACATGCAGTAAAACAGGATACAACACAGTATTTGCAAACGACACTGCAATTATCAATGATATTTCAATCCCAGAGTTTTCATTATTAACATTAGGTATTGGATTGATAGCTGTGTTGATGGGATTAGTTATTATTAGAAGGAGAAGATGAAGAGGATAATACTTTTATTGGGGGTTGTTGCTGTTTTGGCTGTTGTTGTTGGTGCAACTGATACAACTTTATTAAATTTCAGCGTTGAAAGTGATTGGGTGCAGGAAGACGCCACTGCTGGGACGGATTTTGCGGATGGGGTGGTGAAATTGAGTGGGAGTGTTTGCCCTGCCAGTATTACTGTTACTCATACTGCCGGTACTGTTGCACCGGTTACTAAAACCATTACTTATGGAATTATAGCTTCTTATCTTTCAGGATCAAATAAATGCTGGATCACCCAAAACCTTGGCGCTGCCCAGCAGGCAGCTTCAGCTACCGATAGTACTGAAGCCTCTGCAGGTTGGTATTGGCAGTTTAACCGTAAACAGGGCTTCAAGCATGATGGCACCACCCGCACACCATCTACCACATGGCTTACTACCGCTCCTCCCGCTGGAGATTGGAATAGCGCCAATGATCCTTGTACCTTATTACTTGGCACTGGCTGGCGCATACCTACCAATACTGAATGGACTAATGCTGATAGAAATGGAGGTTGGACTGGCTATACAAGTACGTTCGGTTCTGTCTTAAAACTTCATACTGCCGGCAGCCTCTACTACAATAGCGGCTCGCTGAAGCTCAGAGGATACTACGGCCGCTACTACAGTAGTAGTGCCATTAGTGCCTCCACCTGGAGCCTGTACTTCGGCATTGACACCAGCAACACGGTCGTCGGCAGCAAGACCTATGGGAAGAGTGTGCGTTGCCTTAAAGATATTGACTCTGACTATTACCCCACCACCCAAGCCTATTACATCACCACAGCCGCCGGCTCGCAAGTTGATACATCAACCTGGACAGGCATGGCAGGGGTAAGTATTACCCAGACTACGCCAACAGACACATCAATTAAATATTTGGTTTCGTTTGATGACAGAAATACTTGGAAATATTGGAACGGCTCTTCTTGGGCGGCTTCTTCATTGGCAAACTTACAGACTGATGGTATGACTAAGATAGTACTGGAATCAATAAATGAAAGCCAATGGTCTTTTACAGGTGGATTTGTAGCTGGTACACTGGACTTCGCGATTGACATGGGTACAACCAATCCTGTTAATACTCCGGAATTAAGCGAAATTAGTATTAATTATTCAACATCTACAATACCAATCTACTCAAACTTCGAGCCGCACCCAGATACCACAAACTTCTCAGAAGAAACTAATCTAACAGATGTAAAAAGCATGACTCTTGCAATTGAAGACCAAGGGAAAATCAAGTTTGCAGATGACTATGGAATAAATGCAGAGAGTGAAGATTATGACACTAACATTGTAATTGAAGACGGATCAATTTCAATCAATACATCTGCTTTGGATTCAACCTTCAACAGTTCTGCAACATTAACATTCTATAGTGTTGATTGTAATTCTCCTTTAGTATATTATTCAGATACAGCAACAACAAGATATAATATTCTGGCAGAAGACAATCAATGTCTTGCTCCAAGATGTACAAACATACAATGTTCAGACAATACATTAACTGTTGATGTGGAGCATTTCTCAGGGTATGCAGTAAGCGGAAGCGTAAACCTGACAATTGATGCAAATGATCCTAAATTTGTTCTTGAAGATGTCACATTCACAGCAATTTATATGAATCTGACAGGCGGATTTATAGCTGGAGCAACATGCAATATCAGCTTTGCTGACGGAAGCTATATTATGGATGAGCAAGCAGACCATTATAATTATACAAAAGCTTTTGCAGCAGCACAGACAGTTGATTATAATGTAACTTGCAGCAAGTCAGGATACAACACAGTATTTGCAAATGATACTGCAATCATCAATGAGATTCCAGTTCCAGAGTTTTCAATGATGACTTTAGGATTAGGGTTAATTGCTGTGTTGATTGGGTTGTTTGTGATTAGAAGAAAGAGATAAGATTACCTCTCCTTAATTGGGATTTGGCTTTTAAATAAAGAGATTAAGTAATACTTTTTCTAATATTATATAAATATTTTAGCATATCTCCTAACCACACCAGAAGAGTTATGACTGTAAAAGATATACCTGCGGTTAAGATGATTTCTATACATTCTGTTATAACCTGAATATAAAATGGATTTGGTAATTTTTCTCCCATGATGATATAAGGAAAGACATGAAGAAATATTGACATTTCAATAAGAAATGATATTCTTTCCTGAGTTGCTTTGTGTTTTTTACTCATCCATTTTTTTGTCTTTTCATAGAAAGCAGAAATCTGAGATGGAATCTTTTTTTCCCAAACTTCGTATTCTTTATAGATTTTTAGTTCTTCTTTGAAGTATACTTTATAATTGGCAGGGTTTTTAGCTTTTAAAGATTCCCGCTGCGAAAAAAGCGAGTGGATTATGGAATTTAACATTGTCCCAGCTTGTGATAATAAACCAACAAAATTGTTTTCGTATTTTCTTAGTTCTTCATCCCTTTGGAAATCCAGATCGATTAATAATTTTCTCACCTGGATAAAATATTTTTCCTGGGCTTGAATTATCTCTATTGATTTTTCGCGCGCTTCTAAATTGTCTTTTAGAACCTTTTTATATAAAGAAAGCTTTTTTTTCGCCAATTCATGATTATACTCATGAAGCTTGCCTGCTTCTTTTGTCAGATTCTTTAGTGCTTTTGATATCTTTCTTTTTTCAAACATGTTTTATTCTTTTTAGTTTATATATTTAAATGTTCTGGTAGGAAATTCCATGCTGTGAGTAATACCAAAAAAACAGTAAGTAAAAAGTCAAATGTCATAGAAATCCTAAAATCCTACTTACCCAGCCCTAAAGGACTGGGCTTGCGCCGTATTTTCGAGACGGATTTCTAGGACACAAAAAAAGCAGAAAGCAAAAATGCCATAGCATTCATCCTCACCCTAAAGGGCAAGGCTTTCTGCTTTTTTTCGTGTAATGGAGCACAAGCATCTTCAAAACTTAGGAGGGGTTATTAGAAGGCTCTGCGTCCCCGTCAACTGGTTACGCTCGGTTGACACGCAAGGTGGAGCATGAAGCTCCACTACGCGGCAATTAAGTCTTATTGAAAGCCGCGAAGTGTGACCTTGTGTCACACCACCTTTGATCAA
>DAOVBM010000072.1 GCA_030670545.1 Candidatus Woesearchaeota archaeon | reverse complement strand
ACAACAGATTTGAAAATAATTCTGCTGAATCTAAAGGTGGAGCGATATATAATATTCAGGGAGATATTAGAATCAAGGAGAATAATAGATTTGAAAATAATTCTGCAAATTCTGGGGGAGCAATACGAGATTTTCTAGGGATACTGGAGATTGACATATCTAAAAATCTCTTCAAAAACAATAAGCCAGATGATATTTACGAGAATTGAAAATGAAGAAAACAAACATAATCGGGGACACTTGCAAAGACAGAAGAATAGATTATGGTCTCATTGATAGAATTAATCAGCAGTATGAAAGAGAAGCAAGAAAGGCAAAGTTAAAGGCAAGGTTGGCTAAGAAGAAAGAAACGCAAAACAAAGAAGAAGAAATAAAAGAACCAAATCCTGCACATGATATCAAATACATAAAAAGTCCTGATGAACTGCGAGATATCAAAGGCAATTATTCAATTCATAAAGGAATATATTTGATTGATTTTGATATTTATGTTCCAAATGGTTGTGGATTGATTCTTGAGCCTGGTGTTGAGTTTTATTTTACACCAAATATGGGTATTAAATGCGAGGGTAGGTTTGAAGCAAAAGGCAAAAGCGGGCTTGAAGTGCTGCTTACTGCAAAAGATAAAGAAGATGGATGGAAGAATCTTTATCTTATGTACGGATCTGAAGCAATTCTGGATTATGCAAGATTCAGTTATGGGAAAGGTAGAGTTGATAAAGATAGGGATATCAACGGAGGAGCAATATTTCTCATAGGAGGAAATACATTAAAGCCAATACTAAAGATAAATAATTCTTGTTTTGAAAATAATTCTGCTGAGAGTTATGGTGGAGCGATATATAATGATCAAGGAGATATTAAAATAAATAATAATAACATATTTAAAAATAATTCTGCTATATGGGGTGGGGCGATATATAATAATCAAGGATATGTTAACATAAAAGATAATAACAGATTTGAAAATAATTTTGCCGATTTAGGGGGAGCAATACGAAATAATAAAGGAACACTGAACATTGACAAATCGAAAAACATTTTTAAAAACAATAATCCGCAAGATATTTTAAAGGTATGATAAATGGAACAAGCGCTGGATGAACAAGTAGAAAAAATTGCAAGACTGGAGATTATTAGAGGAAATCATCATGGCACAGTCAATATTAAAGAATTTAATCGCAAGCCGCATTTTAAAGCCTCAACTATTTTAAAAACTCGCAAAATCAATCTCAAATACAATCCAGAGTATGAACAGAAAAAGCCAGGCAGAATAATAATCGGTGCAAGAGATCTCATGAGGCATGAGATAAACCATCATAAGTACAGGGGTTTTCATGGCTGCCCAAGAAGCCTTGACGAACATGTAAAGTTGATATATGAGCCAATCTCAGATATCTTATCATCAAAAGGATTCAATAAAACAGATTGCCATTATGTTGCAAATGCTTTAGAGGACAGCATCCTCCATGCAGACTTATCAAGGGAGTGTTCTTTGGAAGGCATAGCCAATTTCTTTGAAGATGTAGCTGAGTCTAAGAGAACCAGAAAGTTTACTCCATTTTACGAAGCGCACGTCAAACTTAATATGTACTTCTGGGGAAATAAACAGCAAAAAAAGCAATTGAAATCTTATTATATGCATCCAAAGGAAGTTAAAGAAGCGCTTGTCAATTTCAATGAGAACTCAGGAATATCCAGCCTGAAAACAAACAGCATCAAAGATAGGGCTACAATAAGGCAATACCTGAATAATGAACAGAACTGGCCAAGGATTGCAAAAGCCTATGCTGAGGCATTTTCAAAATTGATGACACCAGGTTATGCCATGGCACTGCCTAATCATTCAGGTGAAGGGACCAGTGGAAGCGGTAATGAAGACGAAGACGAAGATTCAGATGAGGATGAAGGATTTGATGGGGATGAAGCATCTGACAGCAGAAATCCAGAAGATATTGAGGGAAACGAATTTGACAAGGAGATGTATACCAAAAAATTCAAGATGAAAAGGATAAAGGAAGCAGATGCCAACGATGAAGGCATTCCTTCATGGATTGATCAGTTTGAAGCTTTGGATCTCTTATACACAAGCCTTGGACAGAAACTAGTTGTCAAGGCAGAATCATTTACAGAACAATCCACGATGTCAATTTACTGGTATGGCAAGAGGGAATTGGATCCTGAAAAAGACAATCTTAAACATGTTAAATTTGGGTTTAGCGATGATGGAAAATTGCAATTGCAGAAAAAAAGATGGCACATTGACATGCCAATTGAATATAAGAAAAGTCCCAGGGGATTTCCTGAAGCCAGGTTTATTCTGCTTGATACCTCTGGATCCATGGCAGAGGGTTTTAATCAGGATGACGATACAGGCAAGGAAGATATTATCCCTTGGGGTGATAGAAGCAAGTATCATGGAGCATTGGTTGAGTGGTATGGTTTTTTGGAGTACCTAAAGCAAAACTATCTATTGCAACAAACAAATATATCACTAGTTAATTTCAGCAATGAGACATACATAAAAAAAGGGCTTATGGATGCAAAAAGGCTGGCATTAAACCCACAGTTTGGCTCCACAGACCTGGATTTGGACAAAATAAGTGACATGTTTGCAGGAAGGGGAAATATTATCTTTACAATATCTGACGGCTCAATTGATAATTGGAGTGATATAAAAGAAGAATTTATGCACAAGGCAAAGCAGCACTATTACTTCCATCTCCAGATTGGCGGCTCTACTACAATGACAAAAGATTTGAAAAAAGATAATTTTTATATTGAATATATAAACAGCGCTGACGAACTGCATGGAAGAACTGTTGATTTGACAGATAAATTATATAGAGGAAGATTATAATATGCGACAGACAAACATAATCGGAGACACCTGCAAAGACAGAAGAATAGATTATGGTCTTATTGATAAGATTAATCGGCAGTATGAAAGAGAAGCAAAAAAGGAAGCATTAAAGGCAAAACTGGCAAAGAAGAAAGGAATTGAAGAAGGAGAAGAAAAAGCAGAGCAGAATCCTGCAAATGATATCAAATACATAAAAACTCCTGATAAACTGCGAGATATCAAAGGCAGTTATTCACTTCACAAAGGAATATATATGATTGATTTTGAGATTCATGTTCCAAAAGGCTGCGGATTGATTCTTGAGCCGGGTGTTGAGTTTTATTTCGCAAAAGATATAGGCATTACATGTAAGGGCAGGTTTGAAGCAAAAGGGAAAAGTGGGCTTGAAGTGCTGCTCACTGCAAAAGATAAAGAAGATGGATGGAAAAATCTTTATCTTAAAAGTGGAGCTGAAGCAATTCTTGATTATGCAAGATTCAGTTATGGAAAAGGAAGAGCATATCAAAACGAATTGAAAAAAGGAGGCGCAGTGCTTCTTGGTTGTGAGGATGACATGAATCCAACAATCTCAATAAATAATTCCAAGTTTGAATATAATTCTGCAGATTATGGCGGAGCAATATATAATTATCGCGGGGATATTAGGATTAAAAAAGACAATAAATTTGAAAATAATTCTGCTGAATCAGGAGGAGCGATAAATCTTTGTATAGGGAATATTGAAATAGACGAGAACAATATATTTGAAAATAATTTTGCTAAAGAAACTGGGGGCGCGATATATATTTCTTATGGTGATATTAGGATAGACAAGAATAACACATTTGAAAATAATTCTGCTGTACATAATGGTGGCGCAATACGAAATTACAACGGAAAATTGAACATTAACAAATCAAAGAACATTTTCAAAAACAACAAGCCAGATGATATTCATGAAGTATAAAAGATACAACAGATAAACATAATCAGAGACACTGGCAAAGACAGAAAAATTGATAAAAAATTGTTAATTCTAACTCTTATATTACTACTTCAAAACTTCTCCTGTCTTCATATACCACATGTATAAGTCAAGCTCTGCCATTGGCATGTTTAATCTGTCTGCAATTATCTTAAGCTTCTTTTCAATGCTAAGGTATATCTTCCTGCTGAGCGTTTTTGGCTTCTCCTCAATCAATCCATATTCAAGCATAAGGTTTATTATATGCCTGTCAAGTATTGCTATGTTCTTGTATCCGACATTTCTCAGGAAATGTGATGCTTCTTTGTAGCCAATGCCTTTTATGTTTTTCACAAGCCATTCCCTTGCTTGTTTTTCTCCATCATCTTTTACTCTCTTCTGAATCTTTTCTTTTATATCAATATGCTCTCTTGCAAGAGTTATATACTCTGTCTTATTATTATGGAACCTGTGCCTGCATCTTATTATGCATCTCCTTACACGAAAAAAAGCAGAAAGCCTTGCCCTTTAGGGCGAGGATGAATGCTATTGCATTTTTGATTCCTGCTTTTTTTGTGTCCTAGAAATCCGTCTCGAAAATCCGGCGCAAGCCCAGTCCTTTAGGGCTGGGTAAGTCG
>DAOVBM010000030.1 GCA_030670545.1 Candidatus Woesearchaeota archaeon | reverse complement strand
GTGCTGTTTTCAGAATAACCCTGGCTGATGTCTTCTATTGCGCATACCTCTGATTCCAGGCCGCATTCAGACTGCTGTTCTTCAAACAAGGTACCTGAAGCTATAGGAATCAGTATCAACGAAACCAGTATAAATAATTTAAATATTAAATTTCCTGCCATACACCTTAAGAAATTATAAGCCATTTAAATAAATTGTGAATTATTGTACGTATATAATAAATCATATATAAAAGAGCAGTAGCATCTTCAAAACTCTCTAACTATCTTAAGAAGGCTCTGCGTCCCCGTAGGGGGCTTCCCCCCGCAACGAGCAAGATGTAATTATTGAAGGAGTTTTGACCTGATGATGCTACTGCTCTAAGAATAGCAGACTTATTACATACTATTCTACAAAAACTATTTAAACACTCATAACATTCAGAAGAACAATGCTTCTGAAATCAATAAAACTCAACAACATCCGCTCGTATGAAGACGAGAAAATCAGCTTTCCAGACGGCTCTCTCCTGCTGAGCGGGGACATAGGCTCAGGGAAATCCACAATACTTCTTGCAATAGAATTCTGTTTTTTCGGGTTCAGGCCAAAGGTTCTTGACGGAGCAACACTGCTCAGGCATGGAAAAAAAGAAGGCTCTGTAGAACTGAAGCTTGATATTGACAAGAAAGAAGTCATTATAAAAAGGACTATAAAGAGAGGAAACAGGTCAATAGGCCAGTCATCAGGATATATGATCAGAGAAGGAAAAAAGAAAGAGCTTACAGCAGTAGAGCTCAAGGCAGAGGTTCTCAATCTTTTGGGCTATCCAAGGAACATACTCACTAAATCAAAAGACCTTATCTACAGGTACACAGTCTATACTCCGCAGGAAGAGATGAAGACCATAATCACAGACGACCCTGACAGCAGGCTTGATGTGCTTAGAAAAGTGTTCAACATAGACAAGTACAGGAAGATAAAAGATAACTCATCAGTCTATATAAGGGTGCTCAAAGACAGGGCAAAATTCCTTGAAGGCAAATCCACAGGGATTGAAGAAAGGAAACAGCAGAAAAAAGAGAGGCTGAAAGAGATAGAAGAATTTGATATAAGGATAAAAGCAAGAAAGCCGAAACATGAGGCAATAAAAAGCGAGATTACGCTTAAAAAAAAGAATATTGAGAGATTTGAGAAAGACCTTAAAAAGCTTGCAGGACTCAAAAAAGACCTTGAACTGCAGAACCTTAGCCTGAAGATGAGAATCGAACAGAGGCAGAGGAATGCTGCAGAAATAGGAAGGCTGTCAAAAGCTATAGAAGAGATAAGAAAGGACAGCCAGGCTATAAGCAATGAAAGAGAAGATATCCTTAAAAAAGAGACAATTTCAAAAGGGAATTCTGTGAAACTTCTTGAATCGACAATAAGAAAGCTGGGCCAGGATATTGCCGGCTTTACTATCTCAAAGAAGAATGCAGCAGAGATAAGGTCAAAGATAACCTCGCTTGACAAATGCCCTACCTGTGAGCAGGAAGTGAAAAAGGAATACAAGGAAGCAATAATCAACAGGGAGGACAGGAAAATCAAGGATAATGAAGAATCGCTTGATATCTACAGGAAACAGATGAAAAGAAGTGAGGATGAGCTTGTAAAGCTAAGGCAGGATATAGAAAAGCTGCGAAAAGAATCTGCAGCTATTGAGCTGAACAGGCTTAAGATAAAGAACCTCAATGAAAATATAAAACAAGAAGAAAATCTTGCTAAAAGCCAGGAAGATATAAAAGCAGAAGTAGGAAAGATAAACCAGAAAAAACTCTCTATACAAAAAGACCTGTCAGAATATTCAAATATAGAGGAGCTTTATAGTGAGCTCAGGAAAAAGCTTGATAAGATACAGATTGATGAAAGAAAGCTGGCGCTTGACATAAACTCGCTTGAAAAAGATAAAAGTGGCCTGCAGATGCTTGCATCCTCGATTGACAAGGAGATAGATGAAAAGACAAGAGCTCTTGACAAGCTCAATCAAATCAGGCATATGATTGAATGGATTGACCAGTATTTCATAAAACTTGTGACAATCATAGAAAAGCATGTGCTGTCCTCTATTTATAATGAGTTTGACAGCCATTTCAGGGAATGGTTCAATATACTTATTGAAGACGAAAACCTACAGGTAAGGCTTGATGACCAATTCACGCCTATGGTAGTCCAGAATGGATATGATGCAGCTATTGGAAACCTTTCAGGCGGGGAAAAGACATCCATAGCCCTCTCTTACAGGCTTGCGCTCAACAAGGTAATCAACGACCTGATTCCCACGATAAAGACAGGAGATATAATAATCCTTGACGAACCCACAGACGGATTCTCATCAAACCAGCTTGACAAGGTAAGGGAAATCCTTGACCAGCTCACAAACAGGCAGACAATAATAGTGTCTCATGAATCAAAGATAGAGACATTTGTTGATTATGTTGTAAGGATAGCAAAGACAGAACATGTGTCAAGGGTGTTTAGCTGAACTAATCAGGTGGTGAAAAAGATGAAAAAAGACAAAGGATACAATCTTAATGAAAAAGAGGCTGAAGAGATGCTAAGGCTATTCAAATTAGCCAGCTATGAAAAAGCAAAGTTCAGGAATGTCTTGCCAATAACCAAGCTTGATGATATAAGAGACCCTGAAATAGAAGGCATGATTAAAGCTAGCAGCATCTCTGAAAAAGAATGGCTCAGGTTTTATGAGATATTTACATACAATACAAATGTAATTGAAGGGGCATCTATTACTCAGAAGCAGGTTATTGAAATCCTAAGGAAAGACAGATTGCCTAAAGCAGCTGAAAAATGGGAAATCTATGAGACATATGGTGTTGCAGATGCTCTGCAATACGTAAGAGATACCAGCTCCCACTTTTCTTTGAAATTGATGAGAGATCTGCATCAGATTGTATTCTGGGAATCGAAATCATTTGCAGGAAAATTCAGAAGCAAAGGGTGTGAGGTTGTGGTCAGTAACAGCAGGGGAATTGTTATTCACAGGAGCGCGCCCTCTGAACAGGTAGTCCCTCTGCTGAAAGAGATGAAGCAGTGGTATAAGGAAAACAAGAAGAAGTATAACCCATTAGCCCTGGCTGCTGTCATGCACAACCAGTTTGAGAATATCCACCCTTTTGAGGATGGTAATGGGAGGGTAGGGAGATTATTATTGAACAACATACTACTAAAGCATGATATGCCTCCAGTCAATATCGAATATGAAATAAGAGGCAAGTATTACAACGCACTGCGGGAATACCAGCATTATGGCACAGTTAAGCCAATGGTTGAGCTGATCCAAAAGGGATATAAGAATCTTGAAAAAGAGATTGGGAGATGAGTAAGTTATATCTTAGCACTCACAACCCAAGATATTTCCTTTTCCTGTCATAATACTTGTGCTTGTCAATAAACAACTCTATGAAATAGGACTCCTTTTCTTTTGTCAATATACATCTTATCCTGTTATCGTTTGATTTGTAGATAAAGGATATAAGGTTTCTGAAATTAGTGCATGGCTCTGGCCTTTGTATCCCTTCTTTGCATTCTTTTATCCAGTCCAATATTTTTTCCTGCCTGTGTTCAGTTATGCTTTCAGCTACTTTCTCGACATGGCCTTCAAACTTTATATCCTGATTAAGAATTCTTATAACAGCTTCTTTAAACTCCTTAGCTTTCAATCGCAATCACCTTCTCAAATGCACTCATAAGATCAAGATAATAATCCTTATGCTGCCTGTATTCGCCTATCAGCTCTTTATATGAGCTTATCATCCTTTTCATTGCAGCTGTTGATTGCCTTTTTTCGCTTCCCATTACAATTGAGTTTACAAATATATTCTTGATTATCTCTTTAGGATTTTTAGTCTTAAGTATCTTATCTGCTTTTTGCTTTAATTCCAATGAATCAAAAGCAGACATCTTTCCAATAAAGCAAGCCTGCAATAGAAACTCCCTTAATGTGGATCCAACTCCCTTGAATTTTTTATCCACATCATTGAATAATTCCTGATAGATTGAAATAAATGTATCTATATCCATTTTTTCTGTCAATTTCTGTTTCTTAATCTCTTTATTAGATATGCAAAGTTTACGTACACTTTCAAAAAACAGAGAGCCATAGATATCTTCAGAAAGATAATTTATGTGAAATTTCCCTGTCCTATAGTCCTCTTTTTCGTATTTGGATACAACAAATATATCTATATCATTATAAGATTCTCTGCATAAAAAACTTCCAGTTATGATTACATGCATATTTTTGAATTTTCTTGAGAACTTTTTAATATAATTTGATGCTTGTTTTAGCCGAGATAGAATAATCTTTTCTTTTCCATATACAAATATCCCATCAGTTTCTTTATTAATGATTTTATATATAGCATTCATTTTTCTGGACACTGTTCTTGAAAATTCATTTTTCTCAGAATCTGTCAGGACTTTCCCAGAGAATTTTCTATGGATAAGATTAAACTGGTGCTCTGTAAATATTGAAGGAACTATCTCACTCTTTATCTGCTCAAAATGCTCCAGATCCACAGAATAGGTTAATTTTCTCATAATAATACATAAGAATATGATTATATTTATAAAACTTTTGTTTTAGAAAGCCACAAAAAATATCATGGCCATTAAGAATAGAATCTACTTGACAGTCTGTTTTTTAGAATCCATTGGTTATTTGTCAAGAAATGAATTAAAATAAAAAAATAAAAAAGAAACTTACTCTACTTTATTCTCTTCATCATTCTCTTCTTCTTTCTCTTCAGCAGGAGCTTCTTCTTCAGTAGCTTCTTCTTCAGCAGCTTCTTCTTCAGTAGCTTCTTCTTTCTCTTCAGCAGGAGCTTCTTCTTCAGTAGTTTCTTCTTCAGTAGCTTCTTCTTCAGTAGCTTCTTCTTCAGGAGCTTCTTCTTCAGTAGCTTCTTCTTTAGTAGCTTCTTCTTCAGGAGCCTCTTCAGCAGGAGCTTCTTCAGCAGGAGCTTCTTCTTCAGCAGCTTCTTCTTCGGGAGCTTCTTCAGCAGGAGCTTCTTCGCCGAAATCTTCTGTATCTTCTGAGCTTGGTTCCTCTTCTGCTACCTCTTCAGCTTCTTCAGCAGGAGCTTCTTCAGTAGGAGCAGCAGTTTCTCCGCCTTCTCCAGATACAACTTCAGCAAATCCAACTTTCCGCAGTACTTTTGTTATTCGGATCTTTACTTCTTGTCCTTCTTTAACTCCTGGTACAAAAAGAACAAAACCATCTTTTTTACAGATTCCGTCTCCTTTTTCACCAACTGCTTCTATCTTTACATCTAACTCGTCCCCTACATTAACTGGGGCAAAACTTCTTCTTGGGCCTCCGAATCCTTGGCCTTCATTTCCATAATTTCCGTACATGTTTCATTTCACCTAACTAACTGTTTTTTTACGCTATGCGTATAATCTTTGCATATTTAATGCAATAATAGCCATATTTAAGCTTCAATATATAAATGTAATGATTACAGATTACAAGCGAGGAGAATCAGAAAAAAAGAGAAAAAATAAGAAAAAAGATCAGATGTCCCTTAGGCCACCTGTTTCAACATAGAAATTGCATTCTGCATCTGCCAGATTCGGCGCATCTATAAGCTTTGCAACCCTGCTTCCCTTCTTGCCTTTTCTCAGGTATATCCTGAATGTCGATGCATGGCCTACAATATGGCCGCCTATAGACACAGTAGGGTCGCCAAAGAACTGGTCTGGCTTTGCCATCACCTGATTTGTGACATAAACGCAGGTATTGTGCATGTCAGCAAGCTTCAGCAATACGTGCATATGCTTATTCAGTTTTTGCTGCCTGCCAGCCAATGTCCCTCTTCCAATAAACTCTGCCCTAAAATGCGCTGTAAGCGAATCAACAACAACAACCTTTACATTCAAACTCTGATCATTGATTAGCTCTTCCACTTTCTCTGCAAGAAGCATTTGATGGTCTGAATTATAAGCTCTTGCTACTTTGATGTTCAAAAGCACTTTTTCAGGATCAAGCCCTGCGCCTTTTGCAAGTTCCTGTATCCTCTCAGGCCTGAATGTATTCTCAGTGTCTATATAGATAGCCACTGCGCTGGGATCCTGTTTCTGTATGTTTACGCAAAGCATATGGCCCAGCTGAGTCTTTCCTGAACCGAATTCACCAAAACATTCTGTGATGGCGCCAGACTCAAATCCTCCTGCCATCATTGCGTCAAATGCTTCTGAGCCAGTGGATATCTTAGTTATTCTTTGCCTCTTTACCAGCATGTCCATGCCAGACTCAAATCCCATGTTCATGGATGACCTTGCATTGTTTATCATCTTCCTTGCAACAGCCTCGCTCACTCCGCTTGCATCAACAAGCTCTCCAGGAGTTGCTACTGCAATAGCTATAAGTGTATTATAACCGCCTTCCCTTAATTTTGTTGCAGTAGCTGCGCCAACACCTGGCAAGTCCTCAAGAGACAGTTCTTTCTGAGGCTCTGACTCGCTAGTTGCCTCGTCTGCTTCTTCAACAGGGTCTTCCTCAACAGGAGCATCCTCTTTTTCCAGCCCTGAACAATCATCAATAACTTCTTCTGTTTTTTCAATATCCTCATTTTTGCATTCTGGTTTTTTGCTTGACATTTATCATCACCTTTGGTTGTTATAATTATCGTAATCATTGAAAAATAAAAAATACATTGAAAAATAAAAAATAAAAAATTCGAAGAGATTAAATCCGAAGAGACTACATTATTATTTCTTCCTCTTCAATCACAGCATCTCCTGGCATGATGCCTTCACCAGATTTTGCGCTTGCATCGCTTATGACAAGGTATTCAAAAGCCTTGTTTGCTACAAGAGCTACTTTTGGCAAGTCATTAATCCTAAAAGAATTAGTAGACTTCCATTCACCGCTCTTGTCCTTATAGCTTCGCTCAAGAGATATTGTCCTGTATGTCACAGGCTCTTTGTCTTTATTCTGGCCATGATTCTGCCAGATTGTGGCTGCTATAGCTCCAGCCCTTATCTTTTTTTCAGGCTTATTGCCTTTAGATGTAGTTGTGTTTTCCATTCAAAACACCTCCTTGCTTTTCGCGTCTTTTTTCAACCATCCTTAGATGAGGCAACAGCTTCGCTGTTCCTCCAGATGGTGGAGGGCACCTGTTTCCAGATGCTAAGAGTTATATTTGCATGGTTGTTTATATAGTTTATCCATAAGTGGCAAGTGGCAAGTGGAGATTTTAATGATTGTTTACGGAAAAACCGGATAAAGAATAAAACTATTTCAAATATTTTACAAACCATTCTACTGTCTTATCAACCATCTCCTCAACATGTCCTTCAAACAAGTGAGATGCTCCCTGTATTATCTCAAGCTTTTTTTCTCCTGCTAATGAATTAATAAGCTCTTTGCTTTCTGCAAGTATTGCCATATCATCGCTTCCCTGCAGTATCATGACAGGAATCTTTATCTTTTTTGCATACTCATAATAACCTTCAGTAGGCGACGCCCTGAGGACCATTGCATCTATCCTCTTATCAACAGCTGCTCTTAATATCGCAACTGTTCCACCCATACTTGAGCCTGATATGCCTATCCTCTGGAATTCCTTAAGCTCTTTAATATAATCTATTGCTGCGCCAAGGTCATTAGCCATCTGCTCGATTGTAGCTTCATCTATTGTTCCCTCGCTTTCGCCATGGCCTGTGAAATCTATAAGAAATGCTGCTATGCCTTTTTTAAGCAATGCGCCTGATATTGCATTGTTCCTTGAGCTGTTCTTTCCGCTGTATAATCCATGTGAGAATATGACTACTGCATCTGCCTTTTTCTGCGGCCTGTTAAGCACTGCTGCAAGCCTGTATCTTTTTGTATTCCTTATAACTATTTTTTCCTGCATTTTATCAGATTTTCAACCAAAGGTTCTATCTTTATTATCTTCAGTTTTCTGGATTTTAGTTTTACTGGAACTGTGTTTGTAATAATTATCTTTTTTATTTTAGACTTTTCTAATCTTTGTAGAGCATTCCCTGAAAATAATCCATGTGTCGCTGCTACATAGATCTCTTTTGCGCCTTTTTTCAGGAGGATATCTGCTGATTTTATCACTGTACCCCCTGTATCAATCATGTCGTCCATGATAATTGCATTCTTCTCCCTGACATCTCCCTTAAAATGAAGAATCTTTGCTTTTCCAGGAGCAAGCCTCTTCTTTTCAATATATGCAACCTTGCAGCCAATCATTTTAGCAAAAGCCCTTGCTCTTGATTTCCCCCCTTTGTCAGGCGCTATTACCACTGCATCTTTTATTCCTGACAATTCATTTGCAAAAATGCTCAAAGGGATTGCATTATGGAACTTGAAGTAACGATTAAGCTTTGTTGTGTGGGCATCCAGAACATAGACTCTCTCCACATCAGCTGTATTTAGAATCCTGCATATAACTCTCGCTGCAAAAGGCTCTCCTTTATGGGGCTTGTCCTGCCTTAAATAAGTCAGGTAAGGCAGGATTATTTCAACCTTTGCTCCTTTCACCTTAAGCCCATCTGCAAGGATCATAAGCTCAAGAATGCTGTTTGCATCAGGAAGAACAGAGCCAATCACATAAATCTTCTTTCCTTTTACATTATCCAGGATATTTATCCTCATCTCTCCAGAGGGGTATGTATCGACTGAATATCTTCCCTTTCTGCCCTTGAGTTTTAGATGTTTTGCTGCAGATGTCATAAATATCATTTGTTTGCCTCCTTGAGATAAGTTATTGCTTCTTCGTCAGTCACTTGGTTGAACTGTTCATAGAACTGGCTGATTGCAAAAAATATTGCTGGTTTCTCAAGGCATACTACTTCATCTGCTACCTGATTAAGATTATCTATTCCTTCAGGAGGGCCTACAGGAATAGCGGCAATTATCTTTTTGGGTTCCTGTTTTTTTATTATCTGCAATGATAGCATCATTGTATAGCCTGTTGCTATTCCATCATCTGTCACTATCACAATCTTATCCTTAAGGACAGGCAGATTTTTCCTGCCCCTGTATCTCTCATACCTTTCTTCTACTTCCTTGCTCAGCCTCTTGACTTCAGATTTTATGTATGATTCAGGTATATTGCTGCGAAGGACCTCCTCCTCATTCATAATATATTCATCTCCATGCCCTACTGATCCTATTGCATATTCGGGGTTCCCAGGGTAACCGATCTTCTTTGTTATCAGTATGTCCAAAGGAAGTGACAGCTCTTTTGCAAGCTCATAGCCAATTTCAAGCCCGCCTCGGGGTATAGCAAGAATTATAGCATGCTTATTGTTCTTGTATTTTTTCAGCTCTTTTGCAAGCAGTTTTCCAGCTTCATGCCTGTCTTTGAAAACCATATCTTAACCTTATTGATTGTAGTATTTATAGATTTCTGTAAAGAAATTGGAAAAAAAAGGTTTTTAGGTTTATGGAATAAACTGTCAAAGTATCATAAACATGATCAATACAACAAGAACAATAAATAATATCTTCTCAAGCAGCCCTCCTGTCTTTGCAAATCCCCTCACTCTCCACCTGAAGGGGTATACAAACCTGATACCTTCTTTTGTAAATGAGTCAAGTATGAGATGTGAGAAATATCCTATAAATATTGCAAGGCTTATCTCAAAAGATAAGGGATAAAGGGCAAATACCAGTATCAATGGTATCCATAATGAATGGAAGAAACCCCTGTGTTTCAGGAAAAAGCTTATAGGTCTTACTTTCCTTCCAATCTTGCTGCTGCTTTCATCTATGTCAGGCAGAAGCGTGAAAAATATAGAGATTATTATGAACAATACCTGGTTTTGTATAGGTATTATCCTGGATACAAGCAGACTAAGGAATATACAGAAAACTACATGTGTCTGGTATCTCATTGAACTTCTTCTGTGACTGCCTGGGCCTCAACAGACTGTTTCTCCTTTTCAAGCAGTTTCAGCTCATCATCAGGATTTGGGTTTGGATCAACTGACTGCACTACAAATTCCAGCCTCTCGAACATTGTATTCTTGTTGACCCTTCCTGTGACCTTGATCATATTTCCAAGAAGATCTGTCTTAATCTGCTCAATTGCTGAAGGATTGTCTTTATATGAAAGAATCTCTTCTGCATTCTTTCCAAGCAGGCTTTCTACAAGGTTCCTAAAGAAGACAGCCTGTATATTGCCAGTGCCGTCATCAAGATAAGCAGTCAATAGATATGAATAGTTAGGAGTTACATCTCCATGCTGCGGACAGGAATATGCTCCACTTTCTGTGGGCTTTGCCCTCTTATTGCATTCAGGGCATACTTCAAAGAATTTTGGGTCAAAGACCTGGACAATTGTGCCAAGCAACTCTGCATTACCCTCATTTTCAGCAAGCTCTTCTATCTTTTTCCTTGATGCTGCAGACGGACCAATGTCAATAGTTATTCCTTCTGGATTTTTTTCCAAAACACTCCTGTCATTCATGTGTATCTCGTTTCTTTCCTGGTTTGAACGGACATAGCCGCTTGATATCTTTACAATATCTCCTGGATTTAGGTCTGATGTCTTGTCTGCCTGGTCTCCCCAGCAGACGATTCTTATGGATCCAGTCTCATCTGCGATTATGATATTTGCGACCTTTCCTTCCCTATTGTCAGTCTTAAACTCCCTTATGCCAAAATTATGGGTGACTTTGCCTACAACCTCAACATCGCGCATACCCATGAGTATATTCTTTATCTCAAGCCTTCCTGTTGTCTCAGGGATAAGTTTGACTCCAAGCTCATTGGAGATTATATGCGCTGCGCCTTCTTTAGAAATAAGCCCTGAAAGCTGCTCAAGCTTCTGCTTTATCTTGTCATTGACTTCCTGCTCGCTGATTCCGGCTCCATCTGTTATCTTCTTTATCATATCCTGTAAAGGCATCTGTATCATTAAAAACCACCCAGAAAATAAAGAATTGCTGTGATTTATATATTTTTGGTTTAGGCATATCTGCTAACACCTTCAAAACCCTTACTATATTTATAGAGAGTGCTGCGTCCCCGGATGGGGCTTCCCCCCGCAACGCACAGGTTATATTATCAGAATGGGTTTTGACCTGATGATGTTAGCAGATACGTTTAGGCTTCTGTAATATCTGCTGGTTGCGATTCCTGAGCCACTTCAACAGGGAAAATCTGTGAGAAATCAATTGCAAAGCTGATAACCATGTCCCTTATTCTTGTCTCAAAGTCTTCTGAGCTATGGGCCATGATTTTTTTATTTACTGATATGTCAAACCCATATATTGATCCTCCTATCTGCTTAAAATCGACAGAGTATCCATCAGTAACAGCCTCAAAATGCTCAGAGGCTTTTTTGATACAGACCCATAATGGATCAGCCTTCTGGCTCAAACATGCAGAGGTCTTTGCTAAAATACTTTCCCGTCCATTTATCTCTGAATCAAGAACATAAAATTTCAGGTCTGAAAATATATCTCCTATGTCAACACCAGTATCTATAGAGAATGATGGTTTTATAGCATATTTCCCTATAACATTTCCCTTATTGCTTTTGATGCTGAGAATCAGCGGCTTTAGTGCTATTCCCCTGACCTTTGATTTATCTATAACAAATTCATAGTTATGCTTAGGCAGGTCTCTATCCGGATAAAAATCAAAGTATGAAATGAGATTCCGGCCTATCCTATCCTTATAGTTCTCTATGTAGTCAGGGAAACATAAATGGCTCCATAAAGAGGTTCCATTATATGTCCTGCAATCAATACCCCCACCTTGTTTTCCTAAATCATACAGACTCTGATCAGCAGCATATTTTGCAGACTGGTCAATATAAAATAAGATTGCTTCTGCGTCATAAGCAGTATCTATAAGATTCAACTGGTAATCTCCTATATATTCCTGCTCGACTAGAGGCTTTTCAACATACTTTGTGAAGGCATAAGTGCTTATAGCTAGGAAAAGCCCTAGCAATAATGGGTACATCAAAAATGCCGCTTTTCTACTTAGTTTCATTTTATTTCTTGACTACTCTAAATTCAACATATACTGAAGTCAGTTGATCATTTCCAATAACCGGCAGGATTTGCCCAGATCTTAACAATATAGCCCTTTCTGTCAGGCCAATTTTAGCCACATAATTTGAAAATGAATACAGTTTTCCTTTTTCGTATGCCCTTGCAGCTCTGAAATATTTGTTACCATCATAGATTGTTATGGACCACGATAGGTCATTACCTGATAATATCTGTTCTGTTTTCTGCTCCAGTTCTGCATAATCATGATTATTTATAGACCATACTATGAGGTCTGCGATATTAGCCTGCCTATCCCATACTTTAACATGCGTGTTGAGATAGTTCAAAAATATGACATCTGCATCAAGCTTGCTTACTGTTTCTGCTAGAGCCTTGTTGACATTAGCTTCAGATACCACCCTGCCAAAGAACATGAAAAAGAACATCAGGACTAAAACTAGAATAGATACTACTAAAGGCAGCCAGTCATGGAATACAGCTTTTTTATCTAATTTTCTGGACTTCAATTTTCAATTCACCATCATATAAATTATTATTGTCAATAATCTTTATCTTCTTGAGGAGTGATTTATCTGTTGTCTTGAAATTGGGTGTGCTTATAGGAGATTTTTGCTGTCCTGTTATCATGTTCCTGAGTGTTATCCTATAACCTAGATTATACCTGGCTTTTGCATAAAAACATTGGTCCAGATTATGCTGGTTAAACTTATCCCAGTCAATTGTTCCCACAAAAGTTCTGCCACTGTCAAGGTTCTGGTAAGCAAAGCAATTTGTATTTATGATTAGGCTGTAAAACAAGTCCTCATTGAGATTCTTAGGCACTTTTGTTATAGAACTCCCTTCTGAGCCCACATAATATCCGAATAAGAACAATACAGCAACCAGTACAAAAGAGAATATTGCATAGTAAAATGATTTCTCGACTGCTTCAAATCCTTTCTTATGGTTAAACAAACTCTTCATTTTGCGCTACAAAATATTTTGTAATTGCATCCCTTATCGCTAATGCGACTGATGGATAATTTTTTGCAAGATCTTTTCCTGCCCCAGTATTGAAGTTGCCTATCTCAAGCCTTACTGCTACCTTACCTTTAGCTGCGTTCAGCAGGTCATCATCACTGACAGGAATTACCGCAGTTCCTCTTATGTCAATATGACTTAAATCATCCCTTGAAATTATGGAATTAATTATCATACATGCAAGCTTATAGCTCTTTATCTTGACGTCATCTGGCGAGTCATAAGGGATGTATGCCTTGATGAAATTCTCTGTTTGGGTGTATTCTCCGAAACCAGACTTTAAATATATATAATCAGATTCCTGCTGCTTTAATGCTGTTTCCTTTGCTGAAACATCGCCTTCTATAAGATTGATATTATGATATCCTATAGATGCCATATAATCATTAAAAGCATCAGCAAGCTTCTTGTTCTCATCCTTTATATCATAATCAGTATAAATCGGCTTATCCCTCCATCTTGTATCTTCTGTAGATACAACAGGACATGACAGCTGCAAAAGATTAGGCGCTTCCTGCATTACTTTTATTTTTCCTCCAATACCTGAGATATAAAGAGATTCAGGCTTTAAGAAAACATCTCTCCTCTTCTCACCTTTAGCCATTGTATAATAATGGACAGCCCTCATTGGTTCATTTTCAATCTTCTTTGCGACAACAAGCTTATCTTCATAGAAATAATAAGAATAATTGTCCAGATTAGTGTTAAGGAAGTAGGCATTTCCAGGAACAGACTGCAAAGCATCAACCTGTATTGCCATGTCTTTTGATTTCCTTACTTTTTCGAATATATCTCCAGTAGCGAATGCATGGGCTGCTGAAACAAGAAGATAAACTATCATGACTGCTGCAAGCATCTCGATTATAGCAAATAGTAATGTATCTCCTCTTTTATTCATATTTTTAACATACTCTGTATCTATGTTTATATGTTTTTTGGAAAATTAGCAGAATTTCACAGGTTCTGAACCTTTTTTCCATGCCTGGATTGTATTTACATACCAGTCCGAGCCTCTTGAATGCGTTCCTATGCAGATGTTTTCTTCTGACTTGTAAAACACAAGGTTTTTTGTGTCTATATCATATCCAGCCCAGCCGTCGCCATCAACATCCTTGTCTTCTTTGTTTGGGATAGCGTCATTATCTATATCATCATCTTCATCATTAGGTATGCCGTCTCCATCTATGTCAGTGTTTGTGAAAATATTTTCCAGGGCATCTAATCTGAAAACAGATTCTTTGGTCTCTAAGGCTTTTCTGTCAAAATCATATGAGCATCTTGCAGTATCAATAGTCTTTCTTGATATCTCCTTTTTGTCACTTGTCCTTTCAAGAATCAGATTCATTGTTGTGGGAGTATCATGTTCCATTCTGATATCATATCCTTCTGGCACAAGCTCAAACTTACGTTTTGAGCTGCAGATGCAATCTTTATTGTCTGTTTTTTTGCAACTGCCATAGATTCCATTAATCTTATCTAAAAGCCTATCCATATCAATAATATTCTTCATAGGCTGGTTGATGCATGGCGAATCAAAGCACACATTGATATATCCACCATATTCTTCCAGATATACTGTCCTTAATCTCGCGTCTCCTTTCTCTCTTGTTATTATTACTCCTGTGCCTTTTTCTGTAGACCATTCCCTCATAACATCAGCTCCTGAAATGAATTTTGCATCAGTGCTTGTGCATATCATCTTGTTGCATACTGGCTTATAGTAATCCATTGTAGTCAAACTAGGATAATCAGGTTCATTTGGTACTGTATGAAAAATCTTGCCTTTATCATAATCTTTGCATAGGCATATGCATGATTGATCTAGTTTACAACTGCTCATAACCTGCCTATCCATAAAAAAATCAGAAGTGCCTTTCAACTCAAAACCTTCTTTGATAATTCCAAACCTTGCCCAGACACTCTTTACCTCTGGGTTAATGAACAGTATAAAAGTATTCTCATCCATGTATAATGGTATGCTGTCGCTTATATAACCTGGATCCTTTGCAATCTCATTCACATACTTTACAAGGTTATCAAAAGAAGTATCTGCCTGCTTTGTACCTGCAAAGAATTGCGAAGCGAAAAGGATAGTAGGTATAAATAGAAGCAACGCTAACAGGATATAAAAGAATACTTGTGTCATAAAAGCTTTTTTATTCTTCAGCATTTTTATTTTTCTTTGAAGCACCACATTCTATCTTTTCCATTGCATTTACCCATCTCATCAGGTTCAACATCAGCGTCACAAGGGCATTTGTCATAGAAATTATAATTCCCATCTCCATCTGTATCCTCAGTTACGCTTGTTATTGACTCACTTAATGCTTTCTTCTCTTTACCAAACAAGTCTGTGAATGTGTATAGAACTACAAACAGCACTATAAGAAGAATAATAGCTGTTATTACAAGTTGTAATGGCATCATTGCTTTTTTCATCATGTCTCACCTCTTGGTTTGCAGTAATTGGTCCAGTACCATCTTGTGATCCATTCGCAATCCCCTTCAAATCCGCAGGGGTTTGTCCTGCAATTATCTTTATCATATCCTTTGCACTCTTCAACAGCAAGGGCATTGCAGTGCTTGCATTCATCATCCCAATAGCATACTATGTTGCATTCCTCGCTGTTTGTTTTTTGGCATTCTTGTTTTAATTGTATGTCTACGCACTGTGTCATTTGAGCGCATTTATCTCTAGTTTCCTGCGGCAGATCAGTAGAGATGCAGGAACGAGGTCCAGCTTCCTTTAGATTTATCTTTTCCAAAACCTCATCATTATCGAGACCACAGTCGCTATAATCCCTGATGCTGCTGTCTACAGGAAAAAGGCACGTATGCTTCTTATCATTATGGAATAATATTCCAAAATCTTCATAATCACATGTTTTTCCATCAAAAATAATATCATCCTCTATTATTGTAATTGAATTGACAGTTATATACTTATTAGTGCTCTGCTTTTTTGATGGTTTTTTGATGTACTCCTTATAGAATGCTTCTGCAGCATCTCCTGCAACAACGCAAAGCTCTTTTTCAGGAATATCCAAGCCCATGTCTATTATCTGACCTTGAGGGTTAATAAGCACAATAGTTATTTCATCCTTTTTCTGCATAAGCTTGATAGCGAAATCATTGAAATCATCAGGCAGTTTTGGGTAAGTTACTATGCATGGATTAAGATTGTCATCTTTCAAGGCTGTCCAGAGATTAGCGGCAGCATCTTTCATATCCTGGGATGCAGTTGCAACCGGCTTTTTGAAGCCTTTTCCAGGCATTTTTGCAAATACATCATCAGCAAATCCTGTTGCAGCATGGGCTACTTTTCCCCAGAATCCTTCTGGCCCGAACAAAGTAATTAGTATGATGAAGCCACAAAAGGATATCAATGTATATTTTACTATAGTCTCAAACTCCATCCCTTTTTTGTTCGTTATCATTAGAATATCTCACCAAACAAAGTCATGATCTTATCTCTTAGCGCTCCATAAAACATCAATATGACTATGAGGGCAGCTAACAGTATGAGCAAGATAACTATCCTTGAATATGCAAATTCAATGCCTTTCTTATTTTTCAGCATATTAATCACCACCAATTCCATACTCAATTGTGCAATGGTCTCTTATATCGTCAAGTTTTGTGAGGTAGATTGTGTTTAGATCACGTTCAGTAAACACTTTAATGATATCAACAGTTGTTTGAGTAGCGACATATCCTGCAATACCTCCTGCTACTCCTGCAACCATCCAACCAATCGGTCCTGTTGATGTGAGCAGGATTGCTCCACCTACTGTGAGTACTGCGCCAGTGCCTCCACCAATTGAACATAAGACACCGCATTCAGTATTTTCCTCTCCATAAGCAATAGTATAAGTCGCTCCTGGTTCTATGTCTGTTGTCATTACAGTGACTCCCTGGCCACCCCATGCCTGGATATAATCAACATATGAATAAAAATTCTCATCCTTTATATAACAGAATTTCCTGTCAGGAGGGCAACCCCATTTAGTATATCTTCTCCATCCATCTCTCTCTGCTTCTTCAGAAAAACATTCCCCCCCTTTGTTAAGGCACTCAAACCTGCTATAGCAGCAGTCTTTCTTTTCTGAATATTTGCTCAGGCATATATTATTATCAGCATTATACTTCCATCCTTCTTCAAGAGCACATTCATTCTTATTGCTTACGCACTTGCCGCCTAAGTCTTTGCAATTATCATCATCTCTTCTGACCTTATATGGAGTGTCCATCATATAATCCAATAGGTCATTAGCAGGTATTGTTTCCTTAAATTCCTTGGTCTCTTTTGTCTTGATAGTATAGCAGATGAAACAGGTATTGCCGCCGATTGTCCCTTCAAGGACATCTTCAGACATGCCTTCTCCAAACATATACCAGCATCTTGCCATAAGGTCTGCAATATTCTTCTTTACCTCATCGGGAGTTGCAGTTTTAACATAAGGAATCTCCTTATCCTGTGTCTTGCATAAAAGAGGGGTAACCTTTTTCTCAAATGGCCCAATCTCTATCTTTATCTTCTCTATTGCAGCAATGCTTCCCCTGCATATCTCTTCTGCGCTTCTTTCTTCAACTTTGGTCATGGCATGTGAAATCAATTGCCAGGTAAGGAGAAAGCTAACAGTAACCAGAACAATTACAATCAATTGCTGCATTGAGAGGAATCCTTTTTTGTTTCTCATTTTGGCATTAAAACATCTCTTACATTATAGATTATCATAAACAAAAAGAAAGCTACAATGAGGGTTAAAACAATAGATAACATAACTTTCCAAGCAACAAGTCCTCTTTTGCCTAAATTTCTCATAGAAATATAAACCACAAAATAGCTATATAAGCTTTTCGGTAGTGCCAGGATATTGTAATACTTACTATATGGTGGTGAATTTTACATAAGATTTATAAATTGCAATAGATTCATATGTTAAATAATGAATAAATTTAATACATCAGAAGAAAAAGATTTAGAAAATCTAGTTCGAGAATACAAGGACAAATACAAAAAAAGAAAAAGATTGTCCAAACTAGTTGAAAGTCTGCATATGGGTGCATCATTATTTGTTGGATATACATTCAACTTAATATGTGATTATGGAGCAAGAATTCAAGGGAATGAAGAGAGCAATTGTATAGACACATTATTGGCTACTTTTGTTACATATTATTGTACAGAAAATTTCAAAAATAAGTTTTTATATAATGGGGGAAAAAAGTTTTTTAATCGTAAAGGAATTTCCCAAAAAGAAGATTTTCTAGATTGTAACAAAAGAACAGATAGAATCTTCAATTGGATGTATTCCCATACAAATTTTATTGGCGCTTGTCTTGGTTTATTGATAGCAAATGAAGCAATACCTTTTATCGCTTACAAAAATTGGGATTACATTACTAATCAAGGGTCAGCAGAGCATCTGTTTTATTATAATTCTATAGCTTTAGGATTATATGGTCTTTCAATATTTGCAACTAATATCGTCCTAAAACCCATTAAGATTCTACATAAAATAAAAAGAACTGGCATTCTTACTAATTATATCAAAGCCGGAATATATAGTCTGACTAATAGACGCAAAGAAGCAGCAAAAGAATATTTAAAAGCAGCCTCAAAAACAGAAGAACAAGGTGTCCAAAGTGCTGTTGCAAATTATTTAATAAAATATGGACAATATGACGACGCACTTTTAATTTTAGCGAAAGTGCCTAAATTAAATATGGCAGATAAATCCATACTTTGGGATGATGATTTCTATTTATTCAATAGAACTAATTCCAGGATAAGTTCTATTAAAAGATGGGAAAAAAAATTAGCGAAAAGATTTAATGATTTTTCAATACATTTGCAACTAGCAATTTCAAATATAATCCCTCAAAACTACCAAACAGTTCAGGATTATGTAACTCTTGCATGCAATGTTGATCCTGAACATAGAACTGAGGCAAATGTAATTGGTTCTTTAATATACGAACATGTTCCAATAGAAGGACTTGCTGAAGAACAATGGACAAAGACAATTGATTTAGTGTTAGAAGCTGAGCTTTCTACTGGTCTTTGACCAGTGGTGCAAAAATACTTATATCTTCGATTTTTATTATGCTTTGAAGCTTTAAGAAAAAAAGCTAGGAAGCAGACCTAAACCAATTATGTACCGTTTGGACACTATTCG
>DAOVBM010000049.1 GCA_030670545.1 Candidatus Woesearchaeota archaeon | reverse complement strand
CTCTCCGACAATAATAAAATCAACATCAGAATCAAAGAATTCCTTACGTGCCATTTTAAGAGAATATGATACAACTGACTGCGGGTTTTCTATCATTATTATCTTTTTGTCATTGAACCTTTTTTTTAAAGCCATGATTATCTCTATAATTCTGTTATGCTGCACTACCTGGCTTGCATAGATGAATATTGCATCTGTGTCATCTGGTATTTGGTCTAATATCTCTGATATTTTTAATCCTTGTATTATGTAATCCCCTTCAACCTGTTTCTGTATAGGATTCTGGCCAAATGCATCTATAACACTAATATCATGCTTTTTCTCTGCAAGGTATGCTGCAAGGTAAGCAAGAGTAATTGGCATATAGGGGATGCCTGTGCCATAGAAATCATGCTTCTGAGTTACAATATTCGGATTGATAAGCGTTATTTTCATGAAAATGCCCCTCTACTGCCAGATATATCACCTTACTTAAAAATGTTACTGCATTTAAAAAATATGAACCGAGATGTTTAACCTATCCCTTAAAATAAGCATCATATGTAGTTCTTATCATCTCCCTAACATCTCTCTTTGGTTCCCATCCCAATATCTTTTTTGCCTTATCATTTGAAGCAACGACAATCGCAGGATCTCCTTCTCTTCTGGGCCCGACTTCATATTTTATATCTTTTCCAGTGACCTCTATAGTAATATCAACCAGCTCTTTGACACTAACTCCATTGGAAGTGCCAAGATTAATTATATCATTATTGTTTATATCTAATGCAAGGATATGCGCCTTAACCAGGTCATTTATGTCAATGTAATCTCTTATGCAGGTTCCGTCTCTTGTATCATAATCATCCCCATGTATGATAAATTTCTCCCTTTTGCCTGATAATACCTCCATGATTATAGGAAAAACATTTTGCGCATCTGGATCAATGTAGCTGAGTCCAGCATCTCCTGCAACATTGAAATACCTCATGAATACATACTGGATATTATGCACTTTAGAATACCATGCTATAACCTGCTCATTTGCGATCTTTGTATATCCATAGAAATTGATAGGCGCGCTTATAGGGATATCTTCATCTACAGGACTCTGCTCTGGTGTCCCATAGACACAGGCGCTTGATGAATAAATGATTTTAGGAACATCATGCTCAACCATAAGATTGAGGAGATTTATTGTCCCAGTGATATTATCAGAATACTTGACAGCATTGTCCATTGATTCTTCTACTGCTTTGTATGCTGCAAAATGCACCACAGCATCGATCTTATTCTCTGCAAAAACCTTTGCTAGCTGTTCCTTATCAACCAGGTCAGTTTCATAGAACTTAGCTTTATCATCAACAAACTCTTTTTTGCCTTTTGAAAGGTTGTCAACTATAACAACATCAAATCCTTTTTCAATCAATGCCTTTACAGCAGCGCTTCCTATATATCCTGCTCCTCCAGTCACAAGTATAGTTTTCATTTTTAAATTAAAAAATCCACCCCATTTGCAACAATCTTTTCTTTTACTTTAACTGAATTAAATGTCTTTAACTGCTTTTCACTAAGCTTATTGTTATATTTTGCTTCAATCAGGAGATTTTTAGTCCTAAAATCAATTTCAATTGACTTCTCAATATAATAGTATGGCTCAAGGTGCTTAATTTTTAGGAAAACAAGATTCTCATAACTTGCGCCCAAATCCCTAAAGCCTGTAATTAAGTTTTTTATTCCAACATCCCCTATATATATCTTTTTGGGTGAAGTTACCTTTTCATTATAGGATTTAGAATATTTATCAACAGTATAAAAAAGATAAGCTTTCTCAAAATAATCTATATATCTCTTGACACTATCAACGGAAATCTTAAGTATATTGGCAAGTTTGTTATAGCTCATAGCTTTGCCTACTCTTTCGCACAAAAGAACAAATAACTCTTTTATTACTTTCTCATTTGAGATATGATGATAAGCAATAATATCTTTATATATTATGCTTTGGACCAACTCGTTTAAATATTCTTTATCTTCTGTTAAAACATAATACGGAACTCCCCCTAGTTTCAGGTAATCCTTGAAATATGACTCTAAAACTGCCCGGTCAGATTTCTTGATTTTTGCTTCCTTAAATTGCAAAAATTCCTGGAAAGTCAATGGCATAACTTCGATAGTCCTTGTTCTCCCTGTAAGAAATGCTTTCTTGTCATGCATAAGGGTAGCTATAGATGATGAACATATTATCTTTATGTTCTCAGTATCATAAAGGCTTTTGAGTTCCTGCTCAAAGTTTTCTTTTGATACAACTTCGTCTAAAAATAAATAAAAGAAATCTTTTATAGATTTTTTATGAATCTCCCTGTATTTTTCAACAAGCTGATGGATACTATATTCAAGAAGATTAAATGAGTCTAGATTTAAAAAAAGAATATCCTTGGGACTTACTTTTTGTTGAAGTAAGACCTGAATTTCCTGCTTCATTATAGTGGTTTTTCCAATCCTTCTTAAGCCTGTTAAAAAAATTATTTCTTTATTTTTTATGTTTTCAAAGATTTTATTTAGGTAGATATCTCTTTTATAACTTTTTTCTTCAAATTCTTCTTCCCACCAGGGATTTTGCTTGTATAATTCTGCTTCCATAAATACTGATAATAGGGGTTTATTTATAAACTTTACGATATCATCGCATAAAAAAGGGATATTTTATACGATACTATCCCATAGTCACCTGTTATCAGATCTATATATCTGATTTACTTCCTCAAGTTGCTCATGGCTTCCTAAATCATACCAGTTCTCATCAAATATATAGCAGTGCACTGTACTAGTTTCAGAAAGATGTTTTATAAAATCACCTGAGTTATCAGGCTTTGATGTCTTCATTATGTTATGCAGCTTGGCAATGTCATCTCTTTTAAATATATAAACCATTGTTGCTGTAAGTGTTGACCTTGGCTGCGCAGGCTTTTCCTCAAAGCCAGTTATCCTGAGATTCTCGTCAATCTCTACAACCCCAAACTTGTTCGCAAGCTTTCTCTTGTCATAAAGGTCTCTTACTGCTATTATCGAACTATCTTTTTCTTTGAAATAATCTATCATATGATTGAGGCTGAACTCAAACAGGTTGTCTCCCCCTATTACCAGACAGTCATCATCTATGCTGCACTTATCCACTGCAAAATGTATGTCCCCTACTGCGCCAAGCCTGTCCTCGTTTGACATTGTCATATCATTAAGTATAGTTATAGGTATTGATGAACTGAATGTCTTTTTCCAGCCAAGAAAATGATTATAGAATTTATTGTTTGTGACTATATATATGTGGTCTATATTCTTTACCTCTTCTATCTTGTGCAGAATATGCTCAAGCATTCTCTTGTCTCCTACCTTTAAGAGCTGCTTTGGTGTGTTCAATGTCAGAGGATAAAGCCTTGTGGCATACCCAGCTGCAGGTATTATCGCTTTCATTGATTTGAAGGAAGTATCATTGTTTATAATATTTTCCTTAAAAAGTTCTACTTTGCTTAAAAAAGTATGGAGAAAGTCAAGTGTAACGGAGCACAAGCATCTTCAAAACTTAAGAGGGGATTTTGGAAGGCTCTGCGTCCCCGAATGGGGCTTCCCCCCGCGACGAGCAGGATAAGGAAAAGGATTAAGTTTTGACCTGATGATGCTGGTGCTCCTTGAATAGCAGACTTTCTACAAACTAAAAAAGAAAGCTTTATAAATCAAACACCACTAACAACACATGGACGGCCATAGTGGTCTGGGTCTACCCGTTCTCATTTCGAACACGGAAGTCAAGCAGACCTACGTTCTATGTTGTACTGTACTTATGTACGGGAACCATGGAAAGCTGTCCACCTTTTTTTATAATTTCTTTTATACCCACATTTTTGACATATTCTAATTTAGTTAGAAACATTTATTAAATACCTTCACTTACTACTTAATAATGGACTTGATTATTAATAGACAAGAAGGAAACAAAGTATTTACTTTCGATGAAAGTTTAGGTCCACAAGTATGGGAATCTGATCCAATTACAAGATTTCGATTTAAAATTCCTGTTGATAATGATTGGCTTAAAAAACAATTAACTGCAAATCATCCTACTGCAGGAATAGTTTTTGATGGAATACCTTATATTGGCACAAATGATGGATTGATATACACTCCTGATAAAAAGATACAGAGAATCCCAGAAGTTATGGTTGACACTGAAGTTTTTATTGATGAATATTCCTTTGTTGATGATTCTGAAAGACAAGCTTTTGAAATGTTTAAAAAGAAAGGTTTTGAATCATTAGATTTAAAAAATAAATCATTAGTCCAAAGAGTTTTTGAAATTGACAAAACATTTCATATTATCGCTCAACAAGAACATAATCTTGAGAGATATCTTAGGGGTTACTTAGCTATCAGAGGGTTTGTCATTGATAAAAATTATAAGAATGAATCTGAAATTCTTTATGATGGACATTTATTAGGTATAACTGAAACAAATAGTGGAAGAACAATTAATGAATTAGCACCTCAGGCATTATATCAATTAAATCCTTCTAAAGCAGGTTTTGTTCCAATAGGATTTCCTCCAATAGCTTTAACTAAAGCAACTATTGAAGATGGAATTGAAAAACATATAGAAGTCTTTTGCGTAGATTATCACAGTTTATGGGACTTAACTGGGCAAGGAAGATTTGTTAAAGAAATCTGTCCAAGGGATGGTTCTGGTTATGCTCCTGCGAAATTTGCAACAGATGGAGAAACAATTGTTATATCTCATGGAAATCATCCATACTATAAATTAGAGATTTCAAAGAAAACAAGAAATGGAATTCAAGAAAAAGTTAAATCTATTGATTTAGATCCTAATAAATTACCCAAAAAACTTTTAGTTGAAAATGGAATGGTTTTTGGTGATTATGGCAATACTATAAGAAATTTTTTAATTGAAGAGGATGTATTCAGTCCTAAAGATGGCCAAATTTCATCAATTGCCGATTCTGGACTGTGTACTGTTGAAAATGATGGCAAAACTTTTGTTTATAATCCATTTAATTCTAAGAAACTAGATTCATTAAAAGGAGATTATGTTTTTTTATCTAGAACTCCACAATAAAAATGTTCTTTTGATTTATTCTAAACTGACGAAAACATTATAATTCTACAATAATCTTTCCTTCTTTCTCTATTATCTCTTTGATGACCTTATGACCTTTAAGTTTCTCTTTTATCTCTTTCCATGAATACTTCTCCCTTGCTTTTTTAAGTTCTTTAAGAATATCATCAGCCAGTTGGTAATTGTGGTACATAATCTCTCCTGCTTGTGTTGATTCTGTTTCTGTCTTTTGCAGCTTTTTTACGCTCTTTTCCTGTATCTCTATCATCTTTTTCACTTTGTTCAATTTATCTTCATACCTGGATGTTGTCTCCTTCGCCTCTTGCTCTTTCTCTTTTTCTGTCAATACTTTATCAAATGCAAGGTTATATGTCTCTGCGTGCTTTGCAGCCATGCCTTTGTAACAGGCAAGCTCAAAAGGAACAATATCTTTCACAACATCCTCCTCTTTGAACACTATGGTGGGCATTATCTCTTTGCTCTTCAGCTCACTTATAGCATTGTTCAGTTTTGTTATCTCTTTGTCATCAATCTCTTTCTTGTTCTTCTCTATTCCTGCTGCAAACAGAACTTCTTCTGCATACAATCCACCTAAGCCAAGGTCGATTGCGAGCAGTTTCACAATCTGTTTGCCTGATTCTGCAAGCAGGCTCTTAAGCTGCTGCTTTTTCAGTTCAAGGATATTGTATTCTCTCTTAGGATACTCATATTTCATTCCAGGTCTCACAGTACGGTCTTTCCATCTCTGCATCTCGACAGCCTGTATTATAGTAAGGTCTTCCTTGCAGAATACAATGTTTCCCTTGCTGAAAAGTTCGATGTAAATGTATCTCTTTTCTTCTTTTGTTTCGAAAACCAGCTCAAGTATCCTCTCAAAACCAAGCTGCTTTATTGACCTTAATCTTGAATTTGAGAGGTGTTTCCTCAGTGTCATGCAGAATCCCTTTGGAGTCTCTACTTCTGGCTTGTAATCTGTAAGGTATGTGAAACCTGGAGGAGTTATCCTTAATCTTAGCTTCCCTACGCCTGTCTTGTGAAACTGCAGAATATAGTCTTTTTTGCCTAATTGGTATATCTGATCGACTTTTGCATTTTCAAGTATTTCAAACTCTTTTGTTAAATAATACAGTTCAATCGATGATATCTGTGTCTTTAGCGATTGCATATGAACATAGAAAGCTCAAGGGTATTTAAATTTATTTGAATTCAATATTCAACGACATTAGCTTAGTCAGAGAATCATTGAGGCTGTCAGAAAATGTTTTTTGTATGCTGGCAGGCAATTTCTGGGTTATAGTATTCTTGTAATATTCTATTCCACTAAGAAGATTTTTTCTGAATCCCTTAAAATATCCTGGCTTGACCTTTTTCAGTAATCCTAACCTAAATCTTTCAATCTCTTCGCCGAAGTAATCAACATAGAGATTCAGTTCCCTTATGAACATATGGGTATAGTTTTTGATTCCTTTGATGGACTCTCTTCCGTATATGTGGTTGATCATCTGTTCCAGTGTGTAAGTATCAGAAAAATCTGCAATTGTTGGGCTTGGGCAGATAACTGGATTGCCCTGGCTGCGTATACCTTTTACTAAGAGCACACTGTGGCCCAGCTCGTCGCAGATGCATGATGTTGCAAGCACTTCTTCCTTTATCAAGGCAAGCTTTTCCTTTCCATAATCCATTTCAGCAATGCGCTTAAGCGCAAGTTCTATGTATGTTGATGATGCTGTGCAGATAGGCTTTGTTGTAAAATCAGTATTCATGAGGAGATAACCTTTTGGACATTTGCTTCCGGGATTGCCGTCCCTTATTCTCTTTCTGCGGTTTATCTCGCTTCCACCATTGCGAAGGTTCCAGAAGCGTATGCCTAATGGCGAGCTTTTGCTCAGGAATACTTCATAATCTGTGCAGTTGACCAGCTTGTCCAGGGTTTCCTTGTCAACATTAGTCACTTCAGGCACAAGAAGAAAAGGTGTGGCAATTCCAACTCCATCAATACCATAATATCTCAGCAATTTTATCTCATCAGCTGTTGTTATGCCTCCCTGTATTGTCAGCCTTGCTTTGGGGAGTTCTTGCAGATCTATGCCTCTCTTTCCAAGAGCCTTTTTATATATAGAATGTATATTTTCAATGATATTGTTCTTTCTCTTCCTGAATTCTTCAAGTATAGGACCCATAAGATTGCCTTCTGTTGCAAATGTATGGCCACCGCACAAAAGCCCTGATTCTATCCTGTATTCAGATACCCACAAGCCTTTTTTTGCAAGCAGCTTTCCCTGCACTTCTGCTGAGCGGAAGTCACTCACTTTGAGAATTATTCTCTTTTTTGGAGGATTATTATCCTTAGGAAAAAAATCATCAAATTCAGTTATGTAGCTGTAAAGCTTTTGGTTAAGGCCTGCTGAGAAGACTATAGAAGATTCAAGGCTGCTATTTGCATATCCTCTCAGGGCTGCCATGGCATCACTGTATTCTTTTGGAAGTTTCTTGCCATGCCTGTATGCATCACTGTCAAGTTTTGTCATTATGTTTATATCTATGCTTCCAGGAATTGCAGAGGCACGGAGCTTATCCTGCATCCTGGCTTTTTCGTGAGGGTTGGAGGTTGTGAGCATATCAGAATATGACTGCTTTAGCATTGACTCTGGAAGCATATCATAATAACGGGTGATATCGCTGCCAGGCTCAAAAGCAGAGTTTTGAAGGTTTCGGACCTGGCTCTGGACTATATCTCCAATAAGATTGAGATATTTGGTTATGCGCCTTGCCCTTGCATCTTCTTCCTGATTTGTAATTTTAGTATAAGGCATTCCTTCCTGCTTGCAGTGATATTCCCTCATCTGTTCTATAAGCACATCATCCACAATTGAGATTACAGAATTTATGCCATATCTTGCTACATTCAAAGGAGTATCGATTGTGAAACTTGTGCCCATTACAGGGATACTGAAAAAGTGGGTATGGTCATATTGTTTAGATTTCTGCATTTCATTGGTATAATAGAACAGGATTATATAAATTCTTTGAATTATCCAAAAGATTTATATTGTCAGTACTAATCAGGGATAATATGCCTAAATCCAAAAAGATTATGAAAGACCTTGCAAGAGAACTGACTTTCACAGAAGATGATAATATAGACATTATTGTGGACACAGCATATGATAATTTTTGCGCAGTGTCTTATGTCTATGGAGCTTCAGCACTCAACCCTGATAAGTCTAATCTGGCAAAGGCTCTTGACAATTGCATTTCGCCAGCAAAACCTGAAAATAGGTTATACACGAGAATCAAAGAATTATTCAAGCCAAAATCTGGAGAGATGAAGTGGCAGGAAGCCATTTATGCTCTTCCTTTTGAGATTGTAAGCGCTGAAAGCTATATAGGCTATAAAGTGCCAGCTTCACTCGCTGATATGGCTAAAAAGAAATTAAAGCCTCTTGAAGAACAGCTATATGATTACAAGCAACGCTTGATCGGAAGTGTTGAGTATATGGCTAAGCCTGGATGGATAACCAAAAACATCATTGTACCTGTCATTGGAATCTTCTATTTCACGGTTTATGGAAAGCTGGTCGTATTGGCTGAAGTTGATGCACAAAAAAAAGTGCATTAAGAAATATGGATATGGCTTACCTTAAAATCGCGCGCGAGGTGAAGATTGGATTTATTGATATCCTGATGTTGCAGTATTTTGAAAAGTTCGACAAGAGATCACTTTACTACAAGCAGCATATCGCAGGCAAGATGGCCATGACAAGGATACATGCAGACACAATGGATGAAGATATGATGAAAAAGAATCTGGGGTATGGATTGAGATAAACATTCAATCCCAAAAAGAATTGCTTGCCAGCTTTAACAAGAAATATCGTAAATACTGACTTCTTCCGGATTCTCACCGATAGATTTAAATATTTCAACAGAATAATATGCGAATAAGATGAAGAAAGAACATATTCTAAATCAAAAATTGCTGTGGAATTAGGCAATATTTCTATATCCGGAAACCTAAAAAGGTCACTGATACAAATTGTAGGCAAAGCATTTGAACATTTCTTTTATGTCTATTCTCTCTAATGTCTTTACTCTAGTTCTTGCTCCTTTTGCAGAGGCGGGGGTTGTTCTCTGGTGAAATAGAAAACTATATAAATCCCTCCTGATTAGTAGTGATTTATGACGCAAAATCTAAAAGGCATTGAGCAAACGATTAGTGATTTGATTCAATTCACAAAGGATGACCTTGACAGACTTAAATTAGAGTCTGATTACAGCTATCACTGCAATATATCTGCAATCTATAATAACTCTATGTTGAAAATAGAAAATTCCAGAATAATAAAGGCACTCAACAGAAGGAATAAATACACTGAAAGGACAAAGCAAAAACTGTTTTCAGAGTATGATCCTATGGACGCGCTTCTTGAAGACCTTCCAAAAGGCATAAATAAGGCTGACGATTATATTTCCTGCAAGGTACCCAACTCCCTTAAGGGCATTGTTAAGAGACAATTGAATGTTGTTGAAAAGAAATATGATGATTACAAAAAAGAAAAGCAAAAGGAGATAATGGATAATTTTGGCAAAGGACCAATGGCTTGGGCCGCAGGGAATATAACCCTGCCAATTGCTGGAATCTTCCACTCTCTCATGTATGGTGAAATACTCTATGCTCCAGATGAGGAATCTGTAAAGGAGGTGCGAGCAAGGGAGTTAGATGAATCTTACAGGGACTCCATGAGGGACCTGAAGACAGCATTCACAGATCTTATGATAGCCAAATATTTCAGATATGTTAAAGAATTCGCCAGAGTGCAAAAGGA